>JAOZOT010000516.1 GCA_029933115.1 Anaerolineae bacterium
ACCTTCTGGGTGGCCAACGGCCCTGCCCCGGCGGCCTATCGCCGATTTGTGGGCTTCAGCCTGCAGGATGAACTGGCCGGCACCCAGGCGCAGAGCGCCGTGCCTCCCGTGCCCGCCGACCCCATTGTCGGCAGCGCGGCCTGGGCGGAGTCGGAGACGTTCCAAGCGGGGTACCTGGCCTACCTGCAGGGCGATGATGCCACCGCAGCCGAGCGCCTGGCCGAGGCCGTGTCCTTGAACCCGCACAGTGCGCGCTACGGATACTATTTGGGCCGTGCACTGACGAATCTCGGCCGCGAGGAGGAAGCCATCACCGCCTTCGAGGCCGCGCTGGGCGGTGACCCGCGCAGTTCCTACTGCGCGTACATCTACTACCGCCTGGGGCGAATCTACGAAGCGAAGGGTGATGAAGAGAAAATGCGCGCCGCCTTCGAGCGGGTGTTGGCCCTGGACATCGGCGACGAGGAGATCGAGGGCTATGCGCGGCGAGCCCTGGGGCGGTAAGCGATGAAACCTACAATGATCTGGTCACGCTTACGACGGATGCGGCAAGCCGTCCATTGGCCCGGTCACCGACCAGACCGCCCTGTATGGACTGCTGAGCAAAACGTGACTTGGGCCTGCCCTTACCGTCCCTCAAACGAGTGGAGAGCAGAGCACTGCAATTTACTTCATCACAGATTGTACTAATACTTGCTCCACCCTTCTTGTTGCTTACAACCTACCTCGCGTTTCGATACGCTGTGGCCTGGCTTGGGCCGGCGCGCGGATACTTGGCGGGCTTCCTGTTCTACTGGATCTGCCGGTGCTTCCTGCTACCGCTGCTGACAGTCGGCGCAGAGGGGCTGCGGGAGATGTTCAAGACTCCGCAGCCAATGCCCGGAAAGCCTGACCGGCTGTGGGTGTTCCTGCTGGTGGGTCCGCCGCTGGTGATGTATATCACCAGGTTCCCCGCAGAAGCGAAGGGGGCGAGTCGGAAAATCGTCGTCTACTCTGCCCTGTTCGCGCTGGCCAACGGCACCATGGAAGAGGTACTCTGGCGTGGAGCCTACATCACCGCCTTCCCGAACAACTGGCTGTGGGCCTATCTCTATCCATCCTTATGGTTTGGTCTGTGGCACTTGTCGCCGCAGGTGGTATATCCCAGCGAGATGCCCGGCGGCGCCATCGCATTTGCTCTTATGTCCATCTCGCTAGGGCTTGTGTGGGGCTGGGTAGCAAAGACAACAGGCTCGATCCGGTGGACGGTAGTTGCCCACATCCTGCTCAACTTTGCGGGGCTGGCCGGGCGTTCATTCGTTGACATGAGTTCCGAAGCGCCGAGCCTTCGGATCATGAAATTGTAACACAGAAGGACTTGCTATGTCTCGTAACACATTGGTTGTCTATTTGGCTCTACGCGGATTCGAGGGGTAGCCATCAGGTACCACCGCACTCGACCAAGACCTGCAAGCGAAAGTTGTCGAAGTCACGGAAGCCAAAGGCTCGGTTGATAATGCCCCGGATGGCGCGATTGATGCCTTCGACAAAGCCCTGGGTCACCCGGTCGTCAAAGTAGTTGAGGAACTCATGCCACCGGTTACGCAATGTCTTGACAAACCGGATCAAATAGCGACTGCCCGTGGCCACTGCTTTCCACATCCAAGCCCGCAGGAAACGTTCCGCCCGGGCTCGATCATTGATCTTGTCGCAAATGGTGCGGAACTCCTCCTTCAGCAGATAGATGTTGCGCAACTCATCCGAGGCATCCAGGATGACGAGCAGTTGGGCTTCCTCCTCCGGTTTGAGTTCGCTCCGGTTCTTCAACAACAACCAACGGTTGCCTTTCAAAACCTGATACAAGGCGTCGTCAGCCTTCTTCTGCAAGGCAGGCCGCAGCAGGTCAAGCTGATGATTGAGTTGCTTCATCACGTGGAAGCGGTCGGCGACAATCTTGGCGTGAGGAAGTTTCTTGCGCACCGCTTGGCGATAGGGCTTCCACATATCTATCGAAACGACCTTGATAGCCCGCCGTTCTTCTTCAGTCAAATGGTCCAACCACTTGTCAAGCGTGTCTTTCTGGCGATTGGGCAGCACATCGATCACGGCCCGTCGTTCCAAGTCCGAAAGCACCAACGTATACTGCTTGTGTCCCTTCCGTACCGAGATTTCATCCACACCCGGCACTCGTACTCCACGACGACGAGGCCGACGAGTAGCCTCCTTAGCCCACTTCTTGAAAATGTCCAACACCGTCGATTCGCTCAGCCCCTCTTGGAGAGCCACATGTTTGTGGGGCGTCTTCTGAACACGCCGGTAGATATGTTCCTCGTAGGCTCTCGTCTGCCGACGCTTGGGATCGATCCACTCCAGAGCCTCTGTGAAGGGTTTGCCGCACACCTCACAGTCAAATCGGCGTTGAGGAAAATGCACCAACGTCCTCATTCTCCAGATGTCCAGATGACGCACACAGCGGTCCTTGTGATCATAGCCACCCGCCATTGCCTTCCCGCAGCGCGGACAAATGGCTACTTCGTGTTGGTGCTCACAAAACAGGTGCAGATACCTTCCTTCGCCTTGCTGCTCAACGGCAAACCGCGTCACTCTCATTCCCGGCAAACCCAGCAATTCGCTCAAGGTTTCTGCCGTCACCGCCTGTATCGTCAAACTATCCAATCGCTTCACCGCCCGTGCCGCATCTTTCACGACCGCCCCCGTTGGCGGACTCAACAACAAGAGCATTCCCATCTCGGACCTCCTTGGGTAAGTTTCCCGCATATTTTACCCCAAGTTGGCCCTCGGTGTCAGCGTTTACCCCTCGAATCCACGTTGACCCCAAACTATGCACATTCCTCGACCGGCTAGACATCGAACTCAGTCAACCTCAGCGT
>JAOZOT010000084.1 GCA_029933115.1 Anaerolineae bacterium
GACGCCCATAGCCAGCCCGCAGAGGGTAGCCGTCAGGGCCAGCCACCGCCTGTCCCGCTCCTCGACCTCCGCTCGGCCTGGATTGCCAAATCCAGGCCATTTGTCCCTGGCCTCCAACCATCTCATCAAGGCGTAGAAAGCGGTGAATTCGTAAAAGATCAGCCCCAAATCAACGTAAGCCCAGGTCGAGACGAGAACCAGGGAGGGGACTGAGTAGAGAACGGCCATTGAAAGCCAGGCCACTTTGCGGTTGAAATATCGCCTGGCAAAGGCGAACAGGGCCAGCAGGGTCAAAAGGCCGTAGGTGTAGTGGATCAGCTTGGCTACGATGTCGCCTTTGAGGAGCAGCCCGGCCGTGAACAGCATCTCCAGCAGCGATGGGAAGCCCAGGTAGGGAAGGTCAATGTCCACCGGGAGGCGGTGGGCTTGCAGGTAGAGTTTGGGGCCCGTCAGATGATAGACCTGACTGTCCCAGGCAATGGGTGGAGTCAGACACTGGAGAAAGGCTAAAGTCAAGACAAAGCCCAAATAGATAGCCAGAGTCCGCTCAAGGCGGACGCCGATGGGCAAGATCGAGCCTACTCGCAGTTGGCCGATCATAGCCCTGAGCTGTGGGTATAGGACAATGGCCGAACCCAGAAACAGGAGCCAAAAGAGCCGGCGCTGGAAGAGTCCGACCAGCCCCAGGCCAAAAATGAGCAGAGACAACGCCCCCAACCCCAGAGCCGCGCTAAAGACCATCTCCTCCAGAGGGGTGCTGTAATCAAACCAGCGCCTGCTCAGCCGCCCCAGAGCCGTTGCCACCAGCAGCAAGCCAAGCCAGACAACGAGGTCCAGCATGATCACCAAATTGGCTCCAGAGAAGGGCTTGTGAGCCCAATAGTAGGCAACGTAGACGGCAAAAACCCAGATCACAGCAGCGGAAACAGCTATCAACCACTTGGCATTGGAATTCTCGTTCATAGGCATCCACTCGACAGCCTGCGCAGCAGGTCGGGGGGGCATGGGGGTGTCCCTCCAATGCCCTTTTTCCGGTATAAGAGAGCCTTTCATAATTCGCGGGGGTTCACCCTCCCGCAGGCTGAGGCGGTATCCCCGCCAAGGCTATGCCCGTGAGGTGGCTTTCAGTCTGCTGCCAAAGTGAATTTCAAGCCTGCGGGAGGGTAGCCGTCCCCTCTGCGGGTGAATTACGAAAGGGCCTCATATAAGGTATTGGCGGCCCACGGGCCCTGCTTTCAGGAGGGAAAAAGTGGGGTTGAGGGGGTACCCCTCAAGCTCCCCAGGCCTCGCTACGCAGGCCCCTCGACAGTCAGTTTGGTGAGGTGCGGTCGGGCGACGACGAAAATCAGCCACAGGCCGATGGGCAGAGGCAGATACATGATCGGATGCTCGTAGTCGCCGACGACAGTGGCGGCAAACAGACCCCAGAAGCCGACCAGCAGCAGCAGTTCGACGAGGGCGATGAGCACTGCTCCCCATCGCCGGAAACGCCGGTCAAGGGTTTTGAAGGCGATGAAGGCCGGCATGAGCAACACCACGTAGTTGGTGGTAGCCGTGCGCAGGGCAATCAAGTTGGTGACGATGAGAGTCATGGCCACGACCCAATCGAATTCCGGCCAACTCCCGTCCATTGCCCCCCGCCAGGTGTAGAGCAGGTGGCCCAACACCAGCAGGGAAATCACAACCTCCACCGGCGTACCCAGTCGGGGGAAGAAGTAATGGGTCAGTGTCCAGATAGGCGAGCCAATGGCTGTGTAACTGGGATACCTGCTCATCCAGGTGAAAAAGTCGGCCGGCCACGTGGGCAGCAACAGCAGAGAGGAGAACACCAGAAAAGCCATAGAAATGACAAAGCTGCCCACCAATTGCCACCGCCGGTGGTAGATAGCCCACAGGAGGAGCAGAGGTATCAGCAAAAAGACCATCTGGGGCTTGATGGTGGACAGGGCCAGACACGCTCCGGCCAGGATGTCCCTGCTCTCCTTGACAGCCCACAGGGCCAGGGCGATGAAAGCAAAGACCACGATGGCAAACTGTCCCAGGATGATGCTGCGGGCTCCAGGATAAAACAAGATGCTCCAAAAACAGGTGACAGCCAGGAGCCAGGACTTGGGTCGCCAGCGGTAGATTCTGAAAGTGAAGAAGACGGCCAACAGCAGAGCGAACTCCAGGATGGCCTGCCAGAGGGCCTGAGCCTGCGGATAGGAAGGAATCAGGCTCAGGGGGAAGAACAGATAGATGGTGTACAAAGGATAGGCAAAAGCCACTTGATCAGCACCCTCTGCGGCCAGGTGGCCGTACATGCCCAGTTGTATCCGGCGAGTCACCTCATCGGAGTAGGGGTTCAGGCCCTCAACCAGAAAAGCCCGTCCGCCGGCCCAACGCGAGTAAAAGTCGTTGGCTCCAGGGAACTTGGAGGTGAAGACGACGTAGGTAGCGTAGGCGTCCAGCAGAATCACAGCCACGACGAGGACGCTCACCAGGAAGCGGGAGGCAGCTTTTGAGTTGGACTCGGCGGGCAAAGTGGGTCGTTTCACTTTCAGCCTCTTCTCACGGTGAGAGGTCATAGAGAATGAGCCGCAGCCCGCTGAAACTCCTCTCCTCCACGATGTCGCGCCGGTGAGCCACCAGCCAGTTCCTTATCTCAGGCTCAGTCTCTCCACCGTAAAGGTCGAGGGGGCCCGGTTTGGCTACAAAATGGGTGGTGTCGTGAGGATAAGGGTAGATCAGCCAGATGCGCTCATGCTCTTGGGCTATCTCGTCCAATGGAGCGATGACTCTGTTGACAGACATAGCTACCTTTTCCAGTTGGCCCCGATAATAGTAGTTGAAGGGCAGAGTGCCTTCCAGGGTTCTCACAAATATGACGTCGTTGCTCTGGGACTTTTGCCGGATGTACCCGGCCAACCCACGCCAGTCCTCTTTGGCGTAGATGGGGTCGAAGTAGATGCGACCCAGACTGAGGGATATGGCCAAGGTCAGAGCCACAATCAACCCGCGCCGGGCGATGGTGTTTTTGATACTCAGCAGACCGCAGGCGACCAGGATCAGATAAGGAGGCAAGGCAACGAGCAGGAAGCGGTCAATGTAAATAGGCACCAAAAGATGGGAAATCAGGTAAGCAAAGGCGATGGGCAATATCAACCACAGGGCAAAGAATAGCCCGGCTTGAGGGAAAAGCAAGGCTTTTGGAGAATCACCCTCCAACCGGCCACGCCGACTCCAGAGGCCGCGCAGAAAAGCAAAGGCGAAGAGGAGCAAGGACAGAGAGACAAGAGGGGTGAGAGCGCCGGTGTAGCCCAGGCTGAAATTCCACAGGGTCTTCAGTGGATCGAGCGGCCCCGGGCGCGGGATCCAGCCGAAACCAAAGGATCTCACCTCCCGATTCAGAAGGGCAACCAACCAGGGGAGCAGGGGCAGAAAAGCCAGGACCTGGCTGATGGTCCAGCGGCGCAGGGCCCGGTAATTGGTCCGGAGGGTGCACACGAGAAAGGCCAGTTGCACCAGGCTGACGAGAAAGGCAGAGTAGTTAGTCGGATAGGCCAGAGCGGTGAAGACGATAAAGCCAAGCCACAAAATCCGACTATTTTCCCTCAAAGTACGCAAGAAGAAATAGACGGAGCCCAGGGACAGAAACACGACCATGCTGTACATCCTGGCCTCCTGGGAATACCAGACGTGAAAAGGCGCAAGGCCGAGCCACAGGGCGCCGATTAATCCCGCCTTCCGACCGAAGCATAGACGGCCGATCTTGTAGACCAGAGGAACGGCCAGGATACCAAACATCGCGGAGGGCAATCTAATTATCGTCTCGCTCTGCCCCACGTGCAAGAAAAAGCGCAGCACCAAATAATAGAGGGGAGGATGGCTTCCATCGGAGAGAATAGCCGCGATGCTTGTCCTGACGTCGGCGGAGGCCACGGCCCAGGCGAAGGCTTCATCGTACCACAGGCTCTGCTGCCCCAAACGGAACAGGCGCACAGCACTGCCAAGCAGGGTTATCAAGATCGGCCAGATGGGAGAGGACATGGAGGGAATCCGCAAGCCCTTCACCTTTTCACTCACCACTTCCGGGCCTCCTTGACAGTCGAAGGCCGTTGACCCTCGATTGCCGATAAAACTCCAGCAGCAATAAGAGCACGAGCAAGGTTCTGAGAGGCACAGTGACCACCAACAAATGGTTCAGCCCCCTGGAGAGGATGACCGGCCACTCCAGGAAATTGACAAAACCCAAAACGAGGCAATAGAGCACACCGTGCCCATTGGGAAAAACCAGCAGGATCAGTGGAATGAGCATCATCTGCCACTGGGGGCTCCAACCTTTGGACCAGAGAAAGAACAGGCAGAAGGTCATCCCGCTGAAGCTGAGCAAGGCTTTTGGGTCGTCGGTGTCCACCGGCCGGCTGAAGAGGTAGAGGTAGATTAAACCAAAGGCCGGCACGGTGATAAACCAGGGTATCCGGGAGGGGTTGTGCTGTTGAAGGCCAGCTTTGGCCGGGTCGAGGTGGTCGGCCACAGGGCCGAAGAGGCCGGTGGTGTAGTTGCCATCAATGAGAGCCCAGACAGTCTGCCACGACGATTTGCCGGCCTGGCTGCGCAGGGAAGCCAAGGTGTAAGAGGGGCTGGCGACGGCGAAGGGCAGGAGGATAGCCACAGCTACTGCCGCTGCGATCAGAGTGTAGGCCAGAGCCTTTCGGCGCCGGACGAAGCGCCAAACGGTAGCCAACAGAATGCCAGGCAGGTACTTGGTCATCAGGCCCAGGCCCAGAGCCACCGCCGAGAAGGCATGGCGATTCCGCAGCAACCACCAAAGGGAGAGCAGCATGAAAAAGAGGGATAAACTGTCGAGACCATTCCACAAGAAGAAGACGGGCACAAGCAGGCAAGAGTAGATCCAGGCCACTTTGAGGCCGGTTTCTCTGTCGTGGACTCTATCGGCAATCAGGTAGAGAAGACACAGATTGCCGGCCTCGAAGACAAGCATGACCATCGCCAGGAGGGTGGCATAAGCGTGATAGCCAGTGGTGACGGCGTAGACAGCTTGCGAGAGGTAGGGGAACAAGGGCGGGTATTCGTACCAATAATGAAGCAGGGGGTAGTAGCCTTGACGGGCCAGGTCGGCCAGGGCGTAGAAGTAAGGATAATCGCTGTAGCTGGTCAGGGCCTCTGGGGGATAAGCCAAGGCCATCATCAGGCGGAAAGCAACAAAGAGGATCAGAATCAACAGGAAGCCACGGTGGGGTTTGAGGCGCAGTTTCAGTTGTTGGTGCTTGACAAAGTAACCGGATCCCTTTGCTTCTGACATTTCTCCGTCCAATGCTTCCACTCAGGGGGATAGTTGATACAAGATGACGCGCAGGCCAGGCAGGTCCTTCTCCTCAAGAACATCTTTTCGGTGCAAATTCAGCCATCGCTCTGTGTTCGAATCGGACCGGCCGGAGAGGGCTCTGTGATAGATCAACCAAAGACGTTCATAGCCCTCCATACTCTCCTCAAAATCCCCGAAACTCTGGTTATTCACAGCGATCAGTTTCAGGTCGCCTTTGTAGTAATATTTGAAGGGTGGAACGTCCTCAAAGCTCTCAACGGCAATGACGTCGCCGGTCTGGGCACCATTCTGCACATAATTGGCTGCTCCGCGCCAGTCCTGCTTGAAAAAGCCAGGGTCGAAGTAAATTCTAAGCAAGCCATTGAACATGATCGCCAGTACAACAGCAGTCAGAGCTAGCCTGACAATTCTAGTGGGTGTATTCATAATGCCACAAGCCATCAGAGTAAGGTAGGCAGGCAAGGCAAAGATCAAATAGCGGTGGACGTATATGGGGCGGAGCAGGGAGAGTAGAAAAGTAGCCGTGATTGGTACAACCAGCCACAGGAACAGGAACAACTTGTGAGGAGTTGAATCTCGCATCACCGATAGAGTTCCCAAAGCCAGGGCGAGACAAAAAGGCAGCAACGCTATGGCGGCCCCCGCTGTCAGGCCTCCACTATAGCCCGAACTGAAAGCCCAAAGCGTCTCGAGGGGAGCCAGGATGGTCGGTTTGGGTATCCATCCGATGCCGATGCGGGGTGTGTCCTGGCTGAAATAAAGGGCGAGCCAGGGGAGCAACGGTGCGAAGGCCAGGGCCTGAGCCACAACCCACTTTCTAAAAAGCACTCGGTAGGTACGGAGGTAACATAGCAAAAGGACAAATTGCGCCAAGGCGATTTGTAGAGGGACATAATAGGAATAGTAGGCCAGAGAGCTAAAAACGATGAAACCACCCCATGTCCTCCAACTGTTCTTCTGAAGAAGTCGCAGGAAGAAATAGCTCGCAGCGAGTATCGAGAACATGCCCACGCTATACATGCGGGCTTCCTGGGAATACCAGAGGTGAAAGGGATTCAGGGCGAGAAAAAGGGCGCTAACCAACCCTAGTCTGCTATCCAAAATTAGCCGGCCAACTCGATAGATAACGGCTACAGACAATACACCGAAGATAAAGGATGGGAACCTGATGATAGTTTCATTCTTCCCCACAATCAGAAAGAGACGTATCAAGAATATATCAGGTGATGGCGGATCACCAGAGACCAGCAGGGTTTCGAGAGAGGCTCTCAAGGGAACGAGAGCATAAGTGTAGCTCCAGGCTTCATCCAACCAAAGGCTCTGCTTCCCCAGATGGAACAATCTCAAGGCCGTGGCCAGGAGGATAATCACGAGGAGCCGGATATGATCTGATCCGAAGTCAAGTGGGGATACCATCTTCTCATCCAGCTTACGCACCATCTGCCCCTCATCCTTCTTTCACTCTAGCGTACTTGGAAATGAACTCCTGGTTCTGAGGCACGTTCCTGATGTAAATTGCGGCAATGTCGTCGGCGTAGATGCAGCGCCATTCCTCACCTTCGGCCAGGAAAGCGGCCAGGATGCCATCGCTCTCAACCAGGATAAAGTTCACTCCGTACCGGTCCAGAACCTCTGGCCAGCCCGGCCTGGCCAGAGCCACCTTCACGTATTCGCGGATAAATTCGTCGTCGTAGAGGTCCGTTCGCCCGTCAATAAAGACCGGATAGTCGGGGTACAGATGCCAGAGCAGATAGCCGCCCCAGTTGTAGCTGTTGAACATCGGGCCGGGCAGATCGTTGGCGCGGATGAACTGCACCGCTTCCACGGGAAGGTACTCCTTCTGAGCGGCCAGGTTGACTTCAGGCCTGAGGGGTTGGTAGACCTTGATGGCACACAGCGACGCCACCAGGATCAAAAGGAGCCAGTTGAGCGCAGTCAACCAAGAGCCAGGGGCAAGCTGTTTGCGTCCCAGTTGGCCCAGGACGCCTCGCTCGACATCATAGGTTCGTATGGCCTCCCATAGCGTCCTCATAGCCTCGGCTCCGTGTCTCATGAGGACCGGGGCGGTCACCAAAGCAAAGAGGGCGATGTTCCGGCCGGCCCAGAGCGCCATGTAGCAGAAGAACGCAGTCAAGAGCAGATCGGTGAAATCAATGCGTCGCCGTGAGAGCCCGACGGCGGCCAAGGTCAGAAGGACCATCCAAATAAAAGGATGGAGGTGGAACTGGTGAAAGTCCGGTGAGGCCCATTCCTGGATATAGTCGCGCAATGCGCCGATGCCCACCGTCTTGAAGGGATATAGATACATCTGGTAGGTGTTGGGGTTGATTATGATCACCAGCAGGGCAATGAGTGACACCTTGACCAGGAAAGTGACCTCGCTGCAACTGAGGATTCTATCGTCTGTGTGTCCCGAGAGATTGTTCAGAACCTCGCCGAGGACGTAGCAGCCCAGCAGAATGAACCCGGTGATAAAGGCCCCGTGCACATTCACCCAGAGGACAGTCAACAGAGGGAGCAGGAACAGGTAGTTGCGCCCCCTTCGCTTGTACAAATAGAGAATGTAGGAGAAAACAGCCGTCAGCAGGAAGGAGACTATCTGTGGGCGGGCGATCCACACCACAGCCGAAGTAATAGCCGCCAGCACAGTGACGAAAGCCCTCAAGTAGAGGTTCTCTTCGCTCTGCAAGAAGACAAAGCCAAAGGCCAGGGTGACCACAGCGGCCAGGGCCAGACCCAGGCCGGCGTAGCCAAAGGCCGCGAAAAGCAGGTAGATAGCTATCTGGGCCAGCCAACCGTGGTCTATCCAGGGCCTGCCGGCTACAGTATGTGAGAAAACGTCGTGGCGGGGGATAGAATGGGTCCTGACGATGTATTCCCCACTGCGCAGGTGCCACCAGGTGTCGGTATCAGTGGGCACGCGCGTAGCCATAGTGAAAATAGCCACGAAGAGGATGGCTACCAACAGGCGTTGGGTGTCCAGAGCACGAAAGAGGTGTGAGGCGGGATACGTGATGCGCGGACTCATCACGGCTGACCTCCCTGGGGCGGTGCAGGTTGGCCCGGATAAGGTTGCAACTGCCAGGGCTCTACCTTGGCCGACAGATCGTAGAACACCCGGTAGGGGCCGATGTCCTGCTCTTTATAGGACACTCCCAGCGCGGCGAAGCTGGGCCGCAACAGGCGATCCAGATAAGGTTCCTGGAAAGTGACGTACACCGGCCGGTCGCTGGCGGCCACCTGACGGCTGTAGGGCGGGTAGCGGTCATCTCTGGGATTGTAACGCAAGTTGGCGTGGTATGGTAGTTGGGCCGCCAGGATGACTTGTTCATCCGACAGAAAAGCTATCTTATAAGCGATCCAATGGTGACTGTAACCATAAGGGCCATGCTCTTTCAGAAAAGCGATGAGTTCCTGATCATACTGATTGTCGAACTGGCGGGCAGGGCTCATCTGGGCGGTGAAGCCGGGCTGGTTATGCCAGAGGAGCTTGTCCTGAACTGGTCGAAGGGCCAGAAAAGTGGTCAGCAGATTGAATCCCAAAACTAGAACCAGCAGGGCAACAGCCAGGCGGCGGTGGCGTTGGTGGAGGGCGGTTAGCGCCACACCGGCAAAGATGAGGAGGGGAGTGTATAGCGGCAGGTAGTAGCGGCCGCTGGAGTCAATGCCGAAGCGAGTGCTGAAGAAGAGCCCCAGCCACACGATGACCAGCAGCCACAATAAGGTTAAACCGCTGGCTGATACACCGGTGGGGCCCCTCGTCCCGCTCAGAGTGAAGCGTCGGTACCAGGCGCGGGCGGCAAAGGCCAGCACCCCCAGGTAGAAAGTGAGCATAGCCCAGGCGAGCACGGGCAGCACAATCTGAGGAGCCCAGGGATAGCGAAAGCCGAAGAGGGCCGGTAACCCAAGGCAGAAGAAACCCAACAGGCGAAGAGAGGGAGGCACGGTGGGCAACGAGGTATCAGATTCAAAAACGACGCGCAAAGCAGCGTTGTCATGGGTAAAATTGTAAATCCACCACGGGCTGCTGAAAAGAAAGAAGGCCAGCGCCGCCAGCAGGTAGTGGAGTCGCAGTCGTCGCTGCAGGTGCGCCAGCACGAGCAGGCCCACCGGAAGGATGTAGATGACAAGGATGCCAAAAGTCCAGAAGGCCAGCCCCGCCAGAGCCCCAAAAATCAGCCACATGGTCAGCGAGTTTTCGCTTTCGTGGAGGAGCTTGTGGCCAACGAAGAGGAGCGCACTGCCCAGCAGCATCACAATGGTATAGAGGAGAGCTGTGGTGGTGAACAGACTCAGCAAGGGGGTGGGTAGGGCCATCAGCCAGGCGGTGGCCAAGGCGGCGAAGCGGTTGTAAGTGATGCGGCGCGCCAGCAGATAAGTGAACAAAATAGCGCCCAGGTACTCTAGGCTCTGCACCACCCGTGCTGCGGTCACCGAAACACCCAAAAGACTGTATGCAGCGGCGATGAGAAAGGAGTCCAAGCTGCCGCCATAGGCCTCACCGTACCAGAAGATAGGGCGCTCACCGGCCAGAATGTGCTTGGCCATCAGCATGGGGATGGCCTCGTCGGAATCAAGGGGGATGGCACTCATGGGTATCAGCGCCGCTTTCAGCAAGGCAGCGGCGACCAAAGGGGCTGCAAGGGCAAGGCCCCTGCGCCATCTGAGACGTTGGAGCCGGCCGGTTGAGGTAGTTGGCAGCGCAGTACCGTTGTTGAAGGAAACTGAGAGCATCGGCAGTGTTCTCCTTGCCCAGAGACAGCCAAACGATCAGGGACGCCCCATGAGCCGTTCCCAACCAAGGCGCAGGACAGTGTAAGCAGCCTTCCAGATCTCACTGCGCGAGATTTTAGAGGCGCCCTGTTGCCTGTTCTCAAAGATGATGGGCACCTCACCAATGCGGTACCCCAACTGTTGACACTTGTAGAGCATCTCCACCAGGAATGAGTAGCCGCTGGAGAAGATAGAATCCAGGTCTATGGCTTCCAGAACCTGACGGCGGTAGCAGCGGAACCCGGCTGTGCAATCGCCGGCTTTCAATCCCAGGGTCAGGCGGGCAACGGTGTTGCCCATCCTGCTCAAAAACCGCCGCCACAGATTGCAGTTGACGGTCCCTCCCCCATCAACGTAGCGTGAACCAATGCTCAGGTCGTAGAGGCGAGTGTGGGCGATGAGGGCAGGGATGTAGCGAGGGTGGTGGGAAAAATCGGCATCCATAGTCAAAACGCAATCGGTGGGCAAACCCAGGGCGAACTTGAAGCCGGCAATGTAGGCTGTGCCCAACCCCAACTTGTCGGGACGATGGATAACGTGCACTTCCTGGTGCTGTCGGGCCAGCTCGTCGGCGATTTGACCGGTGCCATCAGGCGAGTTGTCGTCCACGATGATGATGTGCGCCACGGCTCGAAGGGCCAGTATCTCTTCCACCAAGGCAACGATGTTATCGCTCTCGTTATAAGTAGGTATGATAACAGCAGTTTCCACAATCCTCGTCCGTCAGTAACTGGGCGGTGGACTGTCGTCCACCGCGAGCCTGTGCGGGATTTGATTATTAGAAGGCCAAATGTGACATTGTCGTACTACTCACCTCGCTCGGCCTGGATTTGATGAGCCTCAAGAAAATCCGGGTAACAGGGTAGGGGCAGCTCTTGCGCCTGCCCCAGGCCACCCTCCCGCAGGTTGCGAACCCTGCGGGAGGGTCG
>JAOZOT010000517.1 GCA_029933115.1 Anaerolineae bacterium
CCCTCCGGCGATTGATGGGCTATCACCGCTTCGATGCCGGCAGCCATGCCCGGATCGTCGGCCCGCAGGCCGAAATCGGCCAGCGTGCTGAACTTGTAGATGGTGTGTTTGGCGTCGTTGTGCCGCTTGAGGACATAGCCGGGCCAGGTGGCGGCCTCGGCGATGAGGGCCTGCACCTGGGGATGAGTCAGCATCTTGGCGCGGGCGGCTTGCACCTCGGGATCGTCCTCGGGCCGGTCGAGGAGGTCCACCAGGGTGCGGTAGCGAGTCCAGGGTTCGTTAGATTCCAGCAGCCATTGGATTGTTGGGTCGGTCATAGCAGTCCTCCTGATGTGTGGTACGTGTTGGGTGATTGGCGGGCGGCGTTACCTTACTCTTTCTTCCGTGGGGCCATCATACAACGTCCGCTCTCCGCCTGTTTGCAGTGGCTACACAGCCTGGGGCGCCTCACAAAGCCAATGGCCGTCAGGCCGATCAGAACCAGGAACAGGAACAGCCTGTAGAGTGAAAATCCCACTATCAGCGAGGCGATGCCGCCCAGGATAGGCAACGGAAAACTGACAAGCAAGAGTATGCTCGTCGCCTTGTGGGATGTGGCCACGCCAAATTCCTCCTCTGCTCTCTTCTTGAAGAGGAGAGCGGCCAGTTTGCCGAAAGGCGCGGCGCCGCAAGCCTTGCCATAATAGTAGCATCGTGTGCAAGCAAAGGCCAGCACCGAAGCCATCGTCAAAAGCCACAGGGCTAGATACCCCACCCAGGCCCAGGTCCCCAGTGGGGCCAGTACTATCAGGCCGATGGCAAGCCCTGCAGGAACAGACAGCAAATTGAAAGCGACGGTCGAGTCTGGGTACTTTTCATAGCATTCCATCGTAAATTACTTCCTGTTCAAGTCTGCATTTCTCCATCCGTGGATATAGGATAGTTCTCGTAATCGTTCATTGCTCATTTAGCCGCGCTGCCGAAGCAAGTGTAGCGCCGCTTGCACCGCTCACAGCCTTTGGGACGCAGGACAGCGAACTGCACTCCGTTCAGGGCGATGAAGACGACGAGCATGACCAGGAGTGGCCAGGAGAATCCCCAGAACAGCATGACCGCGATCATGCCTACGATGGGGATAAGGGGCAGGATCATGTAGACCACCGCCAGTTTGGCCCCCGTCTCCGGGTTGCCGCTGTCCTTCTTCCAGAAAAGGGCGGTGTACTTCCCCCAGCCCAGGTGGCACCACTTGTCGTAGTAATAGCAGGCGGTGCAGTTGTGCACCCGCAGCAGCCAGCCTACCGTCACGAAGGCGAAGAGGATGTAGGCCAGGGAGACAACGGGAACGCCTGCTATCTGGAGCGGATATATCCCCACGAAGCCGATGGCCCAGGGGACAAAAAATAAGAGGTTTTCCAGTAGTATCCACCACCAGGGAAAGCTTTCCCATCCCTCCTCGTATAGTTCAATCTGTTCCATCGCTAGCTCCTTCTAGACTAAATTGAATCAATCCCCCACAGTCTGTTTTAGCACCCGCAGAGCATTGAGAGTAATCCACTTGCTGGGCCCGCCCCGCTTATCCAGGTCCACCAACAGCCTGCCTGTGAGGACGTGAGCCGACTTCCAACGCCCGTCTTTGCCTTGCTTGGACAGCAGAAAATCAACGGCTGGGCGCAACCGCTCATCGCCGACGTAGCCCAGCCGGGCCAGGATCACTAACGCCTCCAGGATGTCGCTGTTGTACCCCCGTGGGAAGCTGAACTTGAACCAATGCTTGCTGACCTCGCCCTTTTTGCTGGGGTAGTCGCCTGTGGCCAGATCGCCGCTCAGCAGTAGGTTGGCCCCCTGGGCGATGGCCTTTTCAACCTCGGGCGCACGTTCGGCAGGAGGAACTTTGGCCAGGGCGCGCAGGACTTTGATGGCTCCCCAGGCGCAGGGTTTGTCGCCGTTGTAACGGCAGGTGAAGCCCTTCTCCTCCACCGTCCGCAGCAGGAAAGCCATCGCTCTCTGCGTGCGGGGGTCTTTGCTGTAGCCCAGGCCCAGCAGGGCGCGTAGCACATTGCCCTCCATGCAGAGTAAAGTACCGTGATAGGCCCGGCCCAGGGCAGGGAAAGAGCCGTCCTCGGCCTGCATGGTGGCAAAGACGCGCTCCACACCGCGTCTCACGCGCCCGTCCTCACCATCGGCCGCCAGCTCGTCCAGGAAAACAACCTGCCACACGGTGCTCTTGTACATGGGGTTGTAGGCCCGTTCCTCGGCCTGCCAGGAACCATCGGGGCGCTGGGCAGCCAGGATGTCACTTGCCGGCGGCGAGGTCATGATGGCTGCCTTGGCCGCTGTGACCTCGGTATCATCTTCGGGCCTGTCCAGCAGGTCACGCAGGGTGAAATAGCGTACCGAGGGGTTGTCAGGCTCTAGCAACCAGGAGGTGGGATCGTCGTTAAGAGCGTCCCGCCAGTCAGTCATCCGTCAGTCTCCTTTTGTTTTGCTTTGAGGACGCCGGTCTCAGGACGAGACCGGCGTCCCCTTGCCTGGTATTGGCCTCTTACATCAAGAAAGGTGATTCTCAGGGGACTTGAGCTGACCGGTAGAGTCCGCTCAGGGCCAGGCCCAGCACCAGCATCTCTGCCAATCCCGAGACCAGCCAGTAGCCCAGGATGGGATCAGGCACGTTGAGCATAACCCGCACCGAGATCACCATCATCACCACCCGCAGGAACCAGAGGATCAGGGCGAAGGACAGCCCCTTGCCCCAACGTCGGCCGGGCAGGCTGGGGTACAAGATGGCGAAAATCAGGGCCAGCAACAGGCCGTAGATGAAATCAACGCCCAGTCCCATCACCGGGTTGAAAGTCGTTTTCCAGAGCGCCGGGTCAGAGGCGAACA
>JAOZOT010000518.1 GCA_029933115.1 Anaerolineae bacterium
CATTGAGCCAATCCAGAGGCAAATCCCGTAGACTTTCCATTGGCGAAAGGAGACAGTGTATGGCCGGCAAAGTCAAGATCATCGTCAGCGACCTGCATCTAGGGGCAGGGTTCTTCGATTTGGACAAGGGCAACGTGCTGGAGGATTTCATCGTAGATGAGACCTTCGCTCACTTCCTGCACAGCCTGAAAGAAGAAAGCGACACCCAGGGTACGGACCTGGAGTTGATCATAAACGGCGACATGATGGAGTTTCTCCAGGTCCCGGCGGTGGACCAGTTTGAACCCCGGAGGGCTTATCCTCCCCAAAATTATCGCTCATCGTCGGAAGAGGATTCGGCCCGGAAGGTGGACTTGATCATCCGGGGGCACCCTATGTTTTTCGCCGCTCTGCGCGAGTTCATCAAACCGGCAAACCCCCAGCGCAAAGTGACCATCCTCAAAGGCAACCACGATGTGAACCTGTATTGGCCAGTGGTCAAGGAACGGATCAGACAGGCCATGTACGCCACCGGCGAGGAGCGAGCAAAGCTCCTGACTTTTGAAGAAGTCTGCCTCAATCGCGAGGGCATCTACGTCGAACACGGCAACCAATATGCGGAGAAGGTCAACCGCGTTGACAACTTTGAGAAGCCCCTGGACCCACAGCAGAAGGGTCAACTGGCCATCCCGGCCGGCTCCAAATTCGTAATCGAATTCTTCAACCAGATTGAGTGGGAAAAGTGGTGGGTGGATAGCGTCAAGCCCATGACCGCCCTTATATGGTACGCCCTGGCCATTGATTTCCCTTTTGCTGTCAAGGCGCTGGTCGCATTCCTGAAGGTAGCGCCCATCTTGATTATCGGCAGCCTGGCCGTGGATGAGGAGGATCTGCCGGCCGAGGCGAAGCGGTTGGTGCAAGAGTTGGAGGACCAAACCCAACTGCCGGCTCTTGGCCGGCGTTACGCCGAGGACGAGAACTTCCGTCGGGAGTTCAACGCCCGCGTTGGTCGTCTCCTGGCAGCCGCCGACGCCCCACCTGAAATCGTCAGCGCCCGGGCCGTTGATGAGGTCTCGGCTTTCAACCTGGGCAAAAGCATCATTGATCAGGTGAACTCAGCATTGCACCAGGCAGCGGAGGCCAAGGCCAGGGAGACAGGAGCGCAGATTGTGGTCTTTGGCCACACCCACGAGCCATTGTGCAGGCGCCTGGAGAGCGGCAGCCTCTATCTCAACACCGGAACGTGGACTTGGTGGCGAGACTTTGCCAGGGCCGGCCTGGACGATTGGAAAGAGTTCTACGCCGCCCCAGAAAAGTTTATGGACGAGCACTATCTGACCTACGCCCGCATTGACTACGACGAGTTTGGCCGGCCCCACGGGCGTGTGCTGGACTACAGCGGCCGGTTGGTCATCGAGTGCCCCGAAGTGATCAAACCCCGCTCCTGGTGGGAGGCTTTCGTGGCCTGGTTCATCAAGGCCTGGGAGCCGTTGGTGAAGGCCCTGCGCGGTGGGGAGCGGTAGATGGGAGAATCCACCGGGCCGCAGGCGCAAACCGTCGCTTCTGCCGGTGTCCTGGGAACCATCCTGTTTTCCCGCACCACCATCAACAGCAGTTTCCGCATCGTCTACCCCTTCCTGCCGGTCATCAGCCGGGGACTGGGCGTGCCGCTGACGGCGGCCAGCTTTTTGCTGACCCTGCGCGCCCTGGCCGGACTGAGCAGCCCTCTCTTCGGCCCCTTGTCAGACCGTTACGGGCGGCGCTCGCTCATGTTGGCCGGCCTGGGGATGCTGGCCGTGGGCGCGGCGCTGCTCGCCGGCCGGCCAACCTACGGTGTGGCTACCGTAGCTTTTGCTTTGTTCGGACTGTCCAAAACAGCCTATGATCCGGCCATGCAGGCTTACCTGGGTGATGCGATCCCCTACCATCGCCGAGGCCGGGTGCTGGGCATCACCGAACTGTCGTGGTCGGCGGCCTGGCTGGTGGGAGTGCCGGCGGCCGGTTTCCTCATCGAGCGGGCGGGATGGCAGTCGCCTTTTGTGGCCCTGGCCCTATTGGCGCTGGTCGGCCTGCTCCTCACCGGGCGATTGCTGCCAGACCAACCCCGGCAGACCCCGCCCATAGCACCTCGCTGTGCGGAACCACCCGGCTCGCCCCTCGGCCTGAGACCCGGCAAGCTCACGGCGGGGCTGCGTCACAACTGGAGCGCCTGGCTGAGTCTGGCCGTCGGCCTGCTGTTCATGTTCGCCATCGAGAACGTGTTCGTGGTCTACGGAGCCTGGATGGAGGCAACCTTCAGCTTGAGCGTGAGCGCACTGGGGGTGGCTTCTAGCGTCATCGGAATCGCCGAGGCCGTGGGCGAGGGGGCTTCGGCCGGGCTGGTGGACCGGCTGGGCAAGAAAAAGGCCGTCTTGGGCGGACTCCTGCTCAACGCCGGGGCCTATCTGCTGCTGCCTCTGCTGGCCGGGAATCTGGCGTCGGCCCTCGCCGGCTTGTTCGTCCTGTTTCTCGCCTTTGAATTCAGCATCGTTTCCTCTTTCCCCCTGATTTCGGAGCTGGCTCCTGGCGCTCGGGGCACGCTGATGGCTCTCAACGTGGCCGCCATGTCGCTGGGACGGATGGCCGGCTCGCTGACGGCGGCCCCCCTGTGGCTGCACGGGGACCTGGTCCTCAACGCTGTGGTGTCCTGCGGAGCCACGCTGGCGGCCTTTGCCCTGCTGCTCCTATTCGTGCCTGAGCCCGGTGGCTCGCTTGAGCCAGAGGAGCGGTCACGCAGATAGAGGAGGTCCAGAATTTAAGTTGTCCTAACCCGCTCGGCTTGGATTGCCAAATCCAAGCCTATTGCCCCGAAATTCGCTGGATTTGGCAATCCAGCGAGAGCGA
>JAOZOT010000519.1 GCA_029933115.1 Anaerolineae bacterium
CTGCTCAGCCCGGCGATTTATCGCCAGGCGGGAGGCGGTGACTGCCCTCGTAGACCGTAAATTCGCACCGGGTTTTCGTCCCCGGCGCTCGAAGTGCCGGGCCGGTGAAGCGGGGGTCCGGCCTGCTATCAGGCCCTCCCCCACCTCTTGATTTCTGAGATGGGCAGTGGGAAAAGCTAGGAAGAGCCCAGGAAGGAGAAGCCTTCGACCAGTTTCAGGATAGGCGGTAGAAAGAGTTGGGGGAAGAGGCCCAAGGCCAGGCAGAGAAGGAGCAGGATCATTGTCACGGCCGCTGTGGGTAAGTACCGCAACGCCGGTATGGGCTCGCGCTCCAATTCGGGGTTAACGTCTGGGCCGAGAAGAGCGAGCAGGCCGCGCCAGCAGCCCAGAACGGTAGCTCCTCCGCTGAGGACCAGAGCGATGGCGTAAAGATGGTTCTCCTGATAGATCAGGCGGTAGATGGGCCAGCGCCCGGCAAAGCCGCCGGTGAGGGGGAAGCCGGCCAGCGAGAACAAACCGGCCATGAGGCCGGCGCTGACCAGAGGCATCCGCCGGGCCACATTGCCCAGGTCGGCAAAGGCGTCGCTGGAGGCGTAACGACGCAAAGCTGCCAATCCCACGCCGGCCAGAACCAGAGCCAGGGAGCGGTTGACGAGTTGCAGGGCAGTGGCCGTCAGACCCGTGGTGGAGGCTGTCCCCAGGCCCAGCAAAAGGCAGCCCAGGTCGCTCAAAGCAGCGTAAGCCAGCAGTCGTCCAAAGTCCTGCTGCACCAGGGCCAGAAGCCCGCCAACCAGGGCCGTCAAAAGGCCGACCACAGTCAGGAGTGGGAAGGCCCGGGTGTCGGCAATCAGCCACGGATGCTGCTGGAAGAGGTCCGTCAGGAGCAGAAAGAGGACCGGATGGACAGTGCTGAGCAGGAAAGCGGCGACTACAGGAGGAGCTTCAACGGCCACGGCCGGCAGCCAAGCCTGGAAAGGCACCGCCCCCAGCGAGATGGCAAAGCCCAGGATCAGGAGAGTGACGGCCGGCTCAGCGAGGGCGGCGTTGTGTGGGTAGCGAGCGTGGAGTTCGAACAGCCAGGCTGCGATCAGGAAACAGGGCAGGGCCAGGGCAGTCACGACCAGATACCTCAGGCCCGCCTGGGTCGAGCTTTGCCGATCACTCTGGACGGCGAAGACGGCGACGATGGCTGCCATTTCCAGTAGCAGGGCGGCAAACGGAAAAGGGCGTATCGTGACCGCGCTGCTGAGGAGGCCCAGGGTGACCAGGCCGAAGGGGATAAAGGCAACGTCCGGAGACCCTCGAAGGGGGGTCTTCTGCTGCTTTGAGCCCTGTCGTCGGGGTATCGCTGTTGCCTCTGAGACGGAGGTTGAAGCCGGGTAGCTCGGAGTGAGCCAGGCGCAGAGAAAGAGAACGGCTGCTATGACGAGGATGAAGGCGAGCACCATCTGGCCGGGATGAGTCAGAACCAACTCCCGTCCCAATACGTAGACCGGTTCATTGAGAGGTGAACGGAGGCAAAGGACGGCCGTGGCCAAGGCCGTGGCGGAGGCTGACAGAGAGGCTGTGGCAGGCCGGCGCCGCAAGCAGTAAACAATGGGAGCCATGGCCGGGGGCAAGATAATGAGAGGCAGGGGACCGGTTATCATTGTCACTGCTCCACCGTTCCCTCACGCCCTCCGGCTTCTGGCGCAGGTTCCTTAGCCGAGGCAAGATAGGCGATGGCCAAGGCCATCAGGAGGTTAACTATCCCTAAAAGGCCAATCACACTCAGACTGCTTTCCAGAGCAGCGTAGAACAACTCGAAGCCGCTCATAAAAGTCAAGAGCCCCAGCCCGGCTCTCAATGGTTCTGTGGTCAGTATCATCGCCAGGAGCCCCATCAGGCCCAGCCAATAGCAGGCGAAGCCGATGTCTCTGGGTACCTCAGGGGGTGGGTAGCTGTTCAGCAGGCTGGTGGTCACCAACCCTATCAGGATGGCAGCCAAGAGGCGGAAAGGCCGGCCAGGGGAGAACGTCTCCTGGCCGATGGACCTGCTCCCTTGTCTGTTCCGGCGGGCGCTACGGGCTTGCGCGGCAAAGCCTGGGGAGAGATACCCCCTACCCTCCTCGACTTGCCGCGCGAGCCCACTGCGGGCTGTGAGGTACAGGATAGGGCAGATGAGAGCCCCGACCAGTGTTTTAACTGTAGCCACCTCGGGGAGGAGCAATCGGGTCAGCAAAAATCCTAACAAAAGATATTGGGCCAGCAGCGCCATCAGCGAGACACGCCAATCTCTGACCACGATGATGAGCGCGGCGGTGACAACCAGCCCGGCCACTGCCGGGCTGGCTCTCAGGAATGATAGCTTGGCTATGACTTCAGGTAAAGTGGGCACAAGTTTGCCTCGGCACTTTATTCCTTGACCAGCAGGTGGGTGTACTTCAGGCCGCTGCCGGTGTTGAAAAGGACAATCCGTTCTTCGGCTCCGACCAGATCCCTCTCTTTCAGCTTCACCAGGGCGGCCAAGGTGGCTGCTCCCTCTGGGCAGGCGAAGATCCCTTCTTTTTGGGCCATCTCTTGTTGGGCGCGCAGAATCTCCTCGTCGCTGACGGCGATGGCCAGTCCACCGCTTTTCCTTACAACTCGCAGGATGATGAAATCAGCGATAGCCTTGGGGACTTTGAGGCCCGAAGCTATGGTTTCTGCCCTCTGCCAGATTTTGCTTTCTACCTTGCCTTCACAAAAAGCCTCGACGATGGGAGCGCATCCTTTGGCTTGCACGGCAATCATACGAGGGCGAGCCCACCCAATCCAGCCCAGCCGGCTCATCTCGGTAAAAGCCTTCCACATGCCTATGAGCCCCGTGCCGCCGCCGGT
>JAOZOT010000520.1 GCA_029933115.1 Anaerolineae bacterium
TGCTTCGACCTCTCGATAATCACAGACTTTCATTCCTTTCCTCCTTAACTTGGTTTTAACAAATGATACCTTCAAGAGGTAGGTATGCATGTAGACGTGGGCAGAGGGTCATGCTCCAAGAGGGGGAAAATAGTGGGGCAGCCTGCCCGGCCACGATTAAATGCAGAACTATCCCCCAAAGTTTGGCACAGGTTACCTCAGAGCTTCCTGGCGCGCCACCAGAGCACCCCGCCAGGCAGGCTGACAATATAGATGAGCACCTGCATCACAAGTGACATGGCCAGAGCCTGGGGCTGACCGGTTACCTTGCCGACGATGCTATACAGCAATACAAAAACCCCCTGGTTGACCCCCAGACCTGACCCAATGGAGGGGATGAACTGGGCGATAGGGGTCAGGGGGTTGAAAACAAAAATCCAAAGCAGGGGGATGGCCGCCTGCACCGACTCAGCAGCCAGAAAATTGACGATGTTGGTCACCAACACACCTGACAGAGCAATGCAGAAAGCCACTGCCAACGCCCCAACGTTGGACCGATACATTTGCACCGAATCTGACAGACTCTGATACAAGGTCACGAATCGGCTCAACGGTCGTCGCACGAAGAGCCGTTCCACGAGCCCTCGCAACCGGCGGCTGAGGAGCACAGCCAGAGCGATGGCAAAAGCCAACAGCACCAGCAGGACAGTCACCCACAGCGAGGTCAGGTCAACGCGTCCCCATGAGAAAACGGCAAGGGCCAACGTCACCACCGAAGCAAATAGAAAGGAAGCCAAGCCAACAAGCCGATCCATCAAAACGGAAACGGCTACTTCTGCCCCGTGTCCTTTGGTGTGACGGGCCAGATCCACACCACGGGCGATGTCCCCCATCACTTGTGAAAGGGGCAGATTAGCGAAAAAGAGACCCACAAGGGTGTGACTCAACAGATTGATGAAGGGCACCGCCAATCCCTGAGTTCGCAGCAGGTATCCCCACTTGTAGACGTTGAGGGCAATAGCTCCAAAATATAATATCAGAGCCAGGGCCAGATATAAATAATTGGCCGAAGCCAGGGCTGTCTTCACTTCGGCCAGGTCTATGCGGGTGAAAAGGTAGACTATCAACCCCAGGCTGATGAGCACTTTGAAAGCAGTGAAGAGCTTATCTCTCAAAGAGACCTCCTTTCCATTGAGGAAGGATTGGGTCTCTTCACCTCCTTGGTCGTCCAGGCCATATCCCACACCACGTGGGTTTCTTTTTTGATGTAATAATCGTAGGCTCCCAAAAGGCGAGAGAAAGCTTCTATGCCGGCCAAGGCGACCAACATGTAAATGAGACGGATGGCGCTCCAGATCTCTTCCAGAGCGATGCGCAGGACGCGACTGTTCTCCAGGCTGGAGACTTTGTAGCCGTATTTGTCTTTCAGGTAGAGGTGGCCGGCAAAGTTGCGACGGCGCTGGCGAATGAAATCGCCCAGAGTCTCCGGCCCCATGTTAAAGACCACGGCGTCAGGGGCATAGCGCACCTGCATCCCCCGCTGGATAATCAGGGCCTCGACGAAAGCCTCGTCCATAGCTACATCGGGTGGGATGCGGTCAAAGACTTTGCGGAAGGCGATAAGTTCTCCGGTACGGGGTATCTCCAGGCACAGTTGATGTTCCAGTTTGAGGCGTAGATGAGACAGATAGCCGATGATGTGCTGCGGGGCGTTAACGGGCACTTTCTGGGCTCCGGTCATGCCCACCTGAGGATCCTCAAACATGCGGACCATCTTTTCGATGCTGTCCTCGCCAGGCAGAGTATCTCCGCTCTCCAGCACGCAGATGTCTTCCTTGGCCTGTTGGAGGAAGAGGTTGACGGCCGACGTTTTGCCCTCGCGACATTCCTGGACAATGAGTTTGATGCGTGGGTCTTTGGCCATATACTCCTTGACGATGTCTATCGTCCGGTCTTCACAGCCAGAAGCCACCACGATGATCTCGCTGATTTCCACGCTGTAGAGGCGCTGATCCAACATGGCCTGCAATAACTGGCCGATGTTGGCCTCTTCGTTGTAGGCGGTGATGCCTACGCTGCATTTTATTTTAGTTGGCGATGTATGCTCCACGAGCCCTCCTGGGTCGAATGTTTTATAACAGATCGAGGTCAATTACGATTTGCTCCACTTCATCCAGAAATTCTTCCAAGCTCACCCCCCGTTGCCCTTCTGGGCTTCGGTCATGCAAATCAGTATCATGCACAGGATGCCGGTGCCAAGCCCCCGCCAGTTCGTCGCGGGCGTAGACTCGCTGTCCAGCGTGAATCAAAACAAAATTGGTCGTCTGGAATTTGTCGTTCCGATAGACCTGGACAAACAGTTCAGGCTTTAGGTACAAGCGTGCTTTGAGGATGACCCGCCCCACAGCCAATAGATCAAGCCGAGTAATGTAGGCTCGCGTTTGCGCCGCCTGACGGAGGGCGGCAAGCAATTGGGGAACGCCGGCCATTACGCTATGGCCTCCAGATTGCGAATTTCCTCTTCCATCTCTTCGATGCCTGTGACCGCTAATTCCCAGTCAAAATAGTCCTGCTCTTCCTCGAAACTCGTATCAGCACCAATCACTCTCTGACGAAACTCAGCAAATGTGGTTTGATATTTCCGTTGAAAACGGCGGTCAATAGCCCGGTACTTCACCAAGTTACGTCGCGCCTCATCTAGAAGCAATGTGGCCAATGCTTCCTCTAAAGTGCGGTCGGGCATCAACCTGTCCACACTGGAGCGTAAAGTAGTATTCTCAATCATTTCACCTCACCTCTCCAACTCTGGTAGCTCTGCACTCAATCGTGGTTGGGCAGGCTGCCCCACTCCGAGGGCGC
>JAOZOT010000521.1 GCA_029933115.1 Anaerolineae bacterium
CGGTACTCTGCGGCTAAAAACGACTGAAGTCGTTACTACGAGCGCCGCCCCCCCCCTGAATTTTCAGACACGCTCTTAGCCTGTTTTTCGCACTCACGGCTATCCTATCCGCTTCCAGAAGCGTTTTCGAGAGTTGGAGTCGAGCCTTGAGGCGGGTTTTTGAGTCGGAGCCTGGCCCCCGAGCTAAAGCTCAGGGCTGAGCAACTCAAGCCCGCTGAAGCGGGCTATCGACCTGCGTAGATGGCCGTTTAGGGCGCTTTCAGCGCCCTTCCCCTGCTCAGCCTGGCGATTTATCGCCAGGCGGGAGGCGGTGACTGCCCTCGTAGACAGTTGCTCACAAAACTACGAAATTTTCTGGGTGCGGAATATAGGCTTAGGTCGGAGCTATTGGCGAATGTGATCTAGGAGCTGGCGATAGGCTTCGACGTTCGCCGGTCGCAGGGCAATGATTTGCTTGACAGTCTGCACGGCTTCATCTCTCAAGCCGGCCTCCAGTTGCATTTCTCCCAGGGCGTCCAACTCAGCAATGGCCTCGCGTTTCATGCCCTGTTGGGCGTAGACGCGGGCCAGAAGAGCCCGGAGAGACATTTCCTTGGGTCTCAATTGCACAGCGTCCTTGAGGATGCCCAGAGCCTTTTGCGGTTGGCCTTTGGATTCATAATATCTAACCAGTTCCCTTAGCTCGGCCAAGGCTTTGCTTATCTGGCCTTGCTTTTGGTACAAATCAAACAGACGCATTCGCACTTGTTCGTCGTCGGGAGACAATGCTTTGATCTTTTCGTAGGCTGCCGTCGCTTGTCGCCAGTCCACCCGCTGCATACTGATATCGCCGATTTTGTGCAGAATCCGCACTTTCCACATTCGTTCGTTGGAGGCCCGTGAGCTTAGTTGGAGAGCTTCATTGTACTTCTCCAGGGCTTGATCAATCTGAGCCAGTTGGTAATAGTCGTCAGCCAGGGCCATGTATTGTTCCAGGGCCTGGTCAATATCGCCCCGGTTGACCAGCAGTTCAATCATTTTGGCGCGGACGTCCACGTTCATGGGAGACATCTTGAGGACCCGTCTGTAGACGCCAATGGCCTGTCGGTCATCGCCGCGCATGTGATACACCTCGGCCACGGCCATGTATTTGGCGATGGCTTCTTCAAATCTCTCCTGGCGTGTAAAGACTTCTGCCAGGCGCAGGTGTAGGGGTAGATAGGTCGGAGCCATGGCTATGGCTCTGTAAATCTCTTCAATGGCGGTGAGCAGCATGTTGCGCTTTATGTATTCCTGGGACATGGCCATGGATGCTAGCACTTCGTCAGAGCCTGGTACTTCCAGAATCTCTGCCAGGCTTCTGAGGCCCCCTTCCCCGGCGGTGCTGTCAAGACAGCGCCGGGCTTCTACTACCTTGTCTTGCCACCCCTTGCTGCTGAAAAAGTCCACCAGCGAGTCGAGGAAAGTTATGGCTTTACTCTGGTCACCTCTGGCTCTGTAGCTTTCTGCCAGGCTGTCATAAAGTTGAATCAGGTCGTCGGTTTGATCCTGTTGGACCGTTTGCAGGTCAACGATTTTCAGGACTTCGATGAAATGTTCCAGGGCATCCTCGATCTTGCCCTGGACTCGATAACATTCCCCCAGGGCAAAGTGGCTGGCCAGACCGTATTCAGGATGTTTTGTCGTCAGCGATAGCTCTCTGATAGCCTTGTCGAGTTGCATCTTTTCTTGGAGGAGCACTCCCAGGCTGAAATGGATGGCCGGCTGGTCTACCCCGGCCTCAACGAGGCGAGAGTAGTTGGCAATAGCTTTGTCTATTTCTCCCCTGGTCTGGGAGTCAATGGCCTGAGCCAGGATGGTGTCAATTTGTCCTTGAGTTAGCTTGGGCGCTGACTCTCTGGCTCTATGTCCTTCGACGAAGGCGGTCACGTCGGCCATGGTTTCTTCTACGGGGTGTTCTTCAAAGAGTTTTTCGGCCAGTTCCATCAGCGCTTTCTGTTTGGCCGTGTCCACCGGGCTGCCTCTTTCCTCTTCAATCTCCTCTTCGCCCTCCTCTGGCTCTTCAACCTCGACGGCTGTGGGGCCGGGGGTGGGGCGTCGTCTCTCGACCTTTCTACCGGCGCGCAGGGCTTCCAATGTGGCGTGTGCTCGCGCGTTGCGAGGGTCCAGTTCCAGGGCGAGTCGGCATTGTTGGATGGCCTTTTCGGTCTGGCCTCGCTTCTGGAAGATGCGAGCCAAAGCCAGGTGTTCTCCGGCGGCCGCTCGCGCTTTGCCTTGCTGGGCATAGGCCTCAGCCAAGCTCAAGTGAGCCCCCAGGTGGTCAGGAGCCAGGCGTGTCGCCCGCAACCAAGTCTCTATGGCCTTGTTCATGGCCTTTTGTTCAACGTAGATGTTGGCCATGGCCACATACGTTTCTGCTGCTTCGTTCAGGCGCCCCAGCCGCTCTTGGACGTCGGCTACGCGTTCCCAGGCTAGAGGGTCATCGGGCGTAAGCTGGCTGGCTTTCTGGTAGGCGTCGAGGGCCTCTTCCAGTTGGCGGGATTCAAGGTAGGCCATGCCGAGGCCAACCAGAGCGGTCAAGTCGTCGGGGAACTCTGCCAGGGCCCGCTTGTACTCTGTGATGGCTTTGCTCCACTGCTTGTCCCAGGCATAGCTCGAAGCCCTCTTCATGGCCTCTTCGAACACACTTCTCTTTCCAACCACACTACACCTCCTGGGGTCTCCTCAGGCTTTGGGCTCTTCTACTATAGTATACCACAAGAACGGCAATTAAAAAAGCCAGACCTGACCGGTTTTGACCTTGAACCTGTCAGGTCTGGGTTGAGGTGGCTCCTCTGGCTATCTCAGGG
>JAOZOT010000522.1 GCA_029933115.1 Anaerolineae bacterium
CGGTGCTCTGTGGCTAAAAACGACTGAAGTCGTTACTACGAGCGCTGCCCCCCGGATTTTCAGACGCGCTCTAATGGGGGGATACCCCTCAAGCCTTCGGCCTGAACTCAGGCCGAGGGCTCCCCGGGCTTTGCGCAAGCCCAAAGGGGCACAGGATAGACGGTAGCATCGCGCTGTAGCGGACTGAAACACTCGTTGATAGTTTTACACAGCCGCGCTCAAATGGCTCGAAGGGAGCTCACGAGCACTCTTTCTTTTGTACCAATCCGGGCCTGGGCAATCACACTTGGTTCAATCGCGGAAGAACTCGACTATCTCACCCCGTTCCATCTCGCTGGGCATCAACTCGATGAAGCTGATGCGGTGCCAGGGGAACAGGAAGCTGGTAGCCTCAGGAGTGATGTAGTGCAACTGCTTGCCATCTCTGCGACGAGGGTTTGTACATTCGAGGACTGGACCGTCAAGATTTTCTATATCTTCCACTTCGGCCAGGATTGGATCCTCATTTGCCAGGTGGATGATTACGGTTTGAGCCATGGTTCCTCCTGTCGTTCAACATAACTGTAGAAGTTATGTGGGGTGTTGAGAGTCCCTATTTGGTGAAGCTAACCCGCAATACGAGCTTGCCCAGTTGTAACTCGTCACCGTTCTTTAGTGCCTGAGGAAGATAGGGTGTCAGTTTCTTGCGGTTCAGGAAGGTCCCATTGATGCTACCCAAGTCTTCGATGAAAACCTCGTTTCCGCGTCTGGTGATCTTGGCGTGGCGGCGGGAGACGCCTTTCTCCAGGCCGCCATCGCTGGTCAAGTCAACATCGGGGAAACTGGCGCTGGCCGGGTCGAGACGTCCGATGTTCACCTCTTTAGTGAGAGGCACCTCCACATTTCGTCCGCTGTCTGGTATTGTCAGCTTGAGACCCAGGGGAGAGGTGACGCTCTCTCCGGGCACCTCGCCGGTTCCTTCCCTTTCCATCCAGGTCACCTCGGCGACGGCTAGGGGGTCTGTTTCCTTCTGGTTGCCTCCCAGAAGGTATGACCCGCACTCGTCGCAGAACAGGGTGTTCTCTGGATGTTCTGTCTGACAACATGGACATTTAACCATGCCTCACCTCCCTAGGCAAGATTGACAGACTACGAGTTCCATATTTGATCTTTTTTCTTCCCTCAGGAGATAACTGGCCGGTCTTGGCTATCCGGCTGGCTTCCAGCAAGGCCGCTCTGGCCAGTTCTATTTCACCGATGTTGATCAACCTGGTGGCCATGGTTTCCAATCTCTGAGTAGCCAAGTCCGTTTCTCCTCGCTTCAGTTCGTCTAAGGCTTTCTCCTGCATCCTGAAGATAGCCAGTTTTCCTAACGCTCCTATGATAGCAGATGGCACTCGCTGGTCGGGGATGGGCTCTTCGGTGAAATTTACGATGACCTCCTGCCAGACTCGCTCTTTCTGGCGCCCCAAAGCCGGCACGTCGCCTACCACTTCCGCTCGCACCAGTCGGTGCTGGCCGGGAGGCTTGGGAGAGACCAGCATGTCTATCAGGAACGCGTCACCTTGGTGTGATTCTAACATTCCCAGGGGAAAGACGTCTCCTTGGCTTTCCAGCCTGGTAATATAGGGGGAGATCCTGAAGACCTCTCTCAACTTTACTTTTTTGCCCAATCGGAGGGTGAGGGCCAATTCGCGGGCCAGAACCGATCTCAGGCTCCGGATCTTGTCGCGAAACACCTCCATGATCTTGGTGGGGGAGTCAATGTAAGCTGAGGTGCCCCCACTTCGAGCCGCTATTTGATCCAGGAGTTCGTCGTTCCAATCGGTTCCAAGCCCCAAGGTGGTGATGCTGATCTGTTGCTGACGGGCAAGCTCTGCCTGCTCCAGGCATCCTTCTTCATCTCCGTAAGTCTGACCATCGGTCAACAAAATGAGATGATTGATGGAATTGGGCAGGCGGCTTTTCTCTATCTCGTCCAGGCCGGCCAGCAGCCCTTGTAGGATCTCGGTGCCGCCCCCGCTTCCGATGGTGCTCACGACTGATTTGGCCATAGCCTTGTCCAGCCTCTGCCGGCCGGACAGGATGGTCTTGGCTCTGTCGCTGAAGATCACCAGTGAGAAGGTATCGTCCTCACCTAGACGATCAATGATGTACGAAGCGGCGTCTTTCGCTCTTTGCAGCCTCTCGCCCTGCATTGAGGTGCTGCGGTCTAATACCAGGCACAAATTCAAAGGTGGCCTCTTACCCCCAATCTCTGAGGTGGGTACAACTTCTAGAAGGACGTAGAAGGCCTGTTCTTCGTCCAGGCACGAGAGAGTCTGACGACTGGGCGTGGCTTTCAGTGTCAGAGCCGGCTTTTGATCCAGGCCTTCCATCTTTCGCCAGCGGTCGTAAGCCTCGCGCTGGTCGGGGTCGCCCAGCACTTCGTAGGCCTCTTGGATCTCACGAAAGCGGGCGATGTCCTCTTCGTCCGCGCCTGCATCGGGGTGGTAGCGTCGAGCCAGGCGACGATAGGCTTTCTTTATCTCCTGGACGGTCGCAGTCTTGCTGAGGCCCAGAATGGCGTAGTAATCTTTCTCAACTTGCATCTTTACCATTCCTGTGTACAGTTGGGCGCGGCGTCCTTCGGCCGTTGTCGCCCTGCCTCACGGAGCGGATGGTCAAATCTTAGGGATGGTTCCACGATATTGTCACTCAACTTTCGAAGGATTTCCGCCAAGGAATACTACGTCTCGCTCCGACTCAAGCAGGTGGCTGCTTTTGTATTTCGCAATCAGAACTCTTTGGGTTCAAAACCCGGATCGTTCAACACATCCATCAAATCTTCGCCCAGGCCCAA
>JAOZOT010000523.1 GCA_029933115.1 Anaerolineae bacterium
TTGAGGGGACATCAAGCTCCCCGGGCTGCGCGGCGCAGGCCCAAGGCCTCCTGCTTCCCAACAAGCAGGAGGCTCGTTTTTGTGGCGAGGTTAAACTCCTCTCAGGCGTACCACAGCAGGCGGTTGCCCTCAATCTTGAATGCGATTTCGCCTCGGTTGTGCAAGTGGCTCAGGTGCGAATAGATGGTGGGGTGGAGGAGGAAGAACCCCTGGACCTTGCGCAGTTGAAGGCCAAAGTGCTCGCAGACGGCAGCCATGACGTCACTGGCTTCGGCCGGCTGCCGGGAAAGGTAATCCACGATGAAAGCCAGGGTCTCCTCGACCCGTCTGCGATTCATTTCAATGAGGTCGCCGACATCGCGCCGCAAGTCACCATGAGCCAGCAGGTAATAGTCGCAATTGTAATTGCAGAGCTTTTGCAAAGTGTTCAGGCGCATGGTCACACTGTAACCATAAGGGATTCCGGCGTTCTCCAGTTCCTGCTCACTGCAAAGGGCATCGCCCAGGAAAAACACCCCAGAGACAATGTAGCCGGTGTGAGTGCCGGTGTGCCCCGGCAGGGCCACTGCTTCGATGGTCACCCCGGCTACTGTCAGCTCTCCCTCCGCGACAATGACGTCCACCGGAGAGGGTCGCATGGCAAAGCGCGGGATAGCCAGTTCGTTGATGGGGTCGGCCCCGGCAAACAGGCAGAGAGTGCTCCACACAGGTTGGCGCAGGACTACGGCGTCGTAGAGGGGAGCGTAGACTTTTACTCCGGCCTGTTCGACCAGATAGGCGTTGCCCCCGCTGTGGTCGCCGTGACAATGGGTGTTGAGCACGGCCACCGGTCTCAACCCCGCAGCTTCCAGAGCGTGCAGAATTCGTCGTCCAGAACGGTCACCGAGGCCTGAGTCAATGAGGATGGCTTGTTTCTCCTCACCTACCACCACGCCGATGTTGATGACCCCGCGCAGGTAGTAGACATTATCTTTGATGTGTTGAAGTTCCATTGATGGTTCCCTCAAATACCTCGAAGACTCCGGCAGTGACAGTTTTAGCCGGTCTGGGGAATGGCTAAAGCCTCTACTGCGAACTGGAGTTGCGTTGCTTCTGACTGCGCCACCACCAGATAAAAGTCCCACCGAAATAGGCCACGGCCAGGACAGCCACACATGCCAGGTAGATTCCAAAATAGGTCACAATATCCAGCAACCCCTTGGCGGAAAGAGCGGGATTATTCAGCACGGGGGTCGCTGTCGGTCTCGGCGTGGCAGCAGGCGTCACGCCGGGAGGGGGCGTGTCGGTTGGCACCGGCGTCCAGGTGGGTGCCTCAGTAGGGGTTGCGGTATCCGTGGGGAGAGGCGTAGCCGTGCTGGCTGACAAGGGAGTAGGTGTGGGAGGGAGGAGAGAGCCCCGTGCGGCCACAGGCCCCTCTTCAACCAGCAGGAGGGGGCTGCCGGCGATGATGCATCCGGGATCGCTGCACACCGCCCCTTCCAGTTCCAAGACGTAGCGGCCATCCGTAGCGACCACCACCTCCGTGTGTCCCTCCTTGTCCACCAGCAGGGCCTGAGGGGCGATAGCCGGTATAATGCCCTTCTTGGGCCTGGGCGAGCGGTTCCAAATGACAGTTGTTGTCCGGTCACCTTGGACCAAAGTGACCTGATCCAGATTGGTGCTGCGTTCCAGAAAGGCCCTCTGCGTCCCGGCAAAGTAGGTGGTTACCACCTGGTAGGCAGCAAAGGCCGGGCGGCGGCTTCCGTCATGGCGCAGCAATCCGTAAGGCTCAACGGCGTCGGCAGGCTTGGGCCGGTCAATCATCTTGTAAACAGCGATGCGCTCGGCTCCGGCGGCCAAGCCCAGGGCAAAGGACTGGATGATGAACGATGCCTGCTCGTCGAGAGTCACCACAAAACGGGGATCGGCCACCGGATCTTGAGGGTCCTCAGAAGGGGGAGCATTAGTCTCGTTGATCCAGATGGGCTTTTCGAAGCCATGTTCACGCATGGTCTGTCGGAAAAAAGTGACAATGTCATAGACCGACTGAGTCCTGAAATAGATGTGGAGAGTGACCACGTCAAAGTAGTAATTGTGGTCCGGGGCTGTGGGGTCCTGGGCCACCACGTCGAGGAAGCGGCTGAAATATTGCTCGCGACCGTGCTCCGCATCCCACCAATAGGTCAGGCCGGCCAGGTGGATGGTGCATTGCGGGTTGGCTTCTTTGGCCGCCAGATAGCCTACCTTCAACAGTTGGTAGTAGTCCTCTACCGAACCGGCCCAGGTATAACCAGGGTGGCTGGGCTCCCAGACATCGGGCTCGTTCCAGATGATCCAGTGGTCAATGCGACCTTTGTAGAGTGATACGATGCGGTGGACAAATTGGCCCCACAGATTGTTGGCGTCGTTGTAAGGTAGATAGAGCCCCTGAGGCACGCCGGCCGTACCCTGACCGCCATTGGCCCAATCCGGCGCATTGGCCAGCATCCCGACGATTTCACGGCCTTGGGCTCGTTCTTCGTTGAGGACGCCGTCGGGGAAATAGTGGATGTCCCACTCGTGGGGGCCGTTGGGTTGCAGGCCCCGCCACCAGAAGAGCACCCGCTCCCATCCCACTCCGGCCTCGGTGGCTGCCTCTGGAGCATAAAAGGCCTCCACCGCCCCGAAGCGGGGATCAGGCGTAGGAGGTGGCTGAGCTGCGAGCGGCTGGTGGCCCGCCAGGGATGCAACCAACAGACCGGCGCAAAACAGGATGCAGACAGCTATCTTGTGGTGGGCGACTTGCCATTTGTCGTTCGTCATTTGCATACGTGGGGGGGCTGCGCCGCAGGCCGAGGGG
>JAOZOT010000524.1 GCA_029933115.1 Anaerolineae bacterium
CGGGGTTGGTGTATCTGCGGGCGCGGTATTATGCGCCGGGGATGGGGAGGTTTGTGAGCAGGGACCCATGGCCGGGGGATGTATGGCGACCTGGAACTCTCAATGAATTCGTCTATGTGTTGAATAACCCGGCGAATCAGCTTGATCCTTCTGGCTTGTTCTTTCTCTCTCCTGAACCAATCCATGCGATGATCCAGGCGAAGTTCATGGAGACACATGGACTCAGCTACCCAAGCGGAGTTTTCCCAGAATTTCCCATCCCCGGGGGATCCAAGCAGGGTCTCACTCTGGTTACGGCAGGGCAACTTGGGCAACCCGGCTTCATTGCGCAGCTAGGTGGCACTCCGACCGGACACGTAGGCCGTGCTGATATAGTTGGTTTGGTTACTCCGTTCAGTGGCCACATATATGAAATCAAGCACCAAAGGGACATTCTGTGGGGGATTGCGGAGCTTGCCTGGTATATCCAGGCCAACAATGCGAACCCTCGCCAGCCTACGCTGAGTCCGGGTAGGAGGTATACTTGGACACCGGAGGAAGAGTTGATTGGAACGAATCCGTACTATCCGGAACAAGAAATCGTCGCCACTATGGACGCGTCACAAGCCCCTGGGGTCATTTTGTATAGAGCCAGGCGCAAATCCCAGCAGCAACCCAGTCCACAACCGGTATATGTGTGGGAGTGGGACCCGGAAAAGCGCAAAGTTGAGAAGAGACAGCTTGTCCCTGTGTATTACTATGCGCCTTGCTCCGAAACTGCTGAGATGGCAGAAAAGGTGGCCGGCGATACAGTCATGATCCTTGGTATCTCTTTTGTAATCTGGGGTACCATAAAGGTGGGAGGAATGGTTATAGGTTTCTTGGTAGCAGGCCCGCCAGGTGCACTTGTTGGAGCGGCGGTAACACCGTAGAAACTATTGGAGCAACTACCCACACTTTAAGGAGCCAAACAATGACCAAGTTCAAAGAGGCTTTGTTAAAGTTCGCTGCCCCTAGATTGGGGGCAGCAGGCTATGAGTACGACGATGCACTGCGAGACAGGGATCTCATGTATGGATTTCGAAAGCACCTGGGAGACGATATCCATGCAATCATCTTTTTCGAACGGCGCCAGTACGAAGAGCGTCCTGTAGGTTATGGGTTCACCGTAAGTCTCGTCCGTTGTAAGACCACAAATCCTGCCCAGTGGTATCGTGGTGATTACGATTATGAAGGCTTCCTGAACTGGCGGCTGCCCGCAGTGCTCTGGTTTGTTTATGGGTTGGGGAACATTTATTCTTACAACGACCACTGGTGGACTCCCGCGAGGGAGGAGGAGATCGAGGCGCAGTTCGCCGATGCACTCGACAAACTGGAAAGGTATGGCATCCCTTGGCTGGAGGATCCAAAATCAAGGATACCTGGCATACCAGATGCGAAGTTGGCTGAATTTCGTGAGGCTCTGTTGAAAATCGTCTCTCCCGAACTACAGCGGTTTGGCTATCGAGCTATGGATTGTGAGGTCTACCCATTCTGCTTTGCGCGAAAGGTCTTTGACGATCTTACTGCCTTTATTGTATTTGAGTTAGGCGGAAGTCCACCTGATTTTGAAAGACTCCAGTTCGATGTCGTGTTATTCCGGAATAGGGGCGATGAACCTCGTTATGATTTATATCAGGGATATGAGGGTGCGCTCTATCGGTCACTCGGCGGACTCTTGTGGATAAAGTGTGGTCTACAGATTGGCCACTTTTGGGAGTACTCCAGTCAAGAGGAACTTGAAAAACAGCTTAGGGATGTTGTAGAGAAGATAAAGAACCATGCTATTCCATGGTTAGAGGCTCCTGTATCTGGGGCTTTCTAGCCTCATAATTGAGTTTGCAGTTTTGTCTTTCTGCAAGCCCACGGATAAAAGCCGTGGGCCTGCTCATTACGTGAAGCCGAATCCACCTCACTTTAGGTATCTACTCCACCGGCGAGTACTACCACTACACCTACGACGCCGTGGGCAACCGGCTGAGCTTGGCAACGAGTAATGGGTCAACGAGTTACGAGTACGATGCGGCCAATCGCTTGACAAGTGTGAACGGGGTGGTGTATACTTGGGACAACAACGGCAACCTGCTGGACGACGGCGTGCGCAGCTATGCCTATGACCACGCCAATCGGCTGGTGCAAGTCGTGAGCGGCACCTTGACAACCGAGTTTGCGTACAACGGCGCGGGTGACCGCGTGGCCAAGACCGTGAACGGCGTGACCACCGACTATGTGCTGGACCCGGCAGCGGGGCTCACGCAGGTGCTGGTGGAGAGCACGGGTGGTCAGCAGACGGCGTACCTGTACGGCCACGACTTGCTGGCGCAGTATGATAGTGGGACGTGGGCGTACCACATCAACGATGGGCTGGGGAGTGTGCGGCAACTGGCCGACCTGGCGGGGGAGGTGGTGCAGAGCTACAGCTTCAGCCCGTTTGGGGTGCCGCTGGGGGAGAGTGGTGGTGATCCGTATGGGTTCACCGGGGAGCAGTGGGATGCCAGCACGGGGTTGGTGTATCTGCGGGCGAGGTATTATGCGCCGGGGACGGGGAGGTTTGTGAGCAAAGACCCGTGGCGAGGCAACCACCAGCGGCCGCTGACACTCAACCCCTACCTCTACGTTCTCGACAATCCCGTCAATTTGGTCGATCTCAGTGGTCTGCAAGGCCCTGGTGAGCAAGGAAACGGGGGGCCTTCAGAGCTCCCTCCATGGCTTACAGAAGAAGAATACTCTCCTGAGTTCCTGTAGTATTGCATAAAGTCGTGCCCCTCAGGGCATTGCATAAAGTCGTGCCCCTT
>JAOZOT010000525.1 GCA_029933115.1 Anaerolineae bacterium
TCGGATTTTCTACGATGCGTCGTCGCTGTGGCAAAGGTCAGGACAACTCACGCCAGTTGACCACCTGCAAACCAGGGATACGCTCAAAATGAGCGATGTTGCCTGTGGCAATGGCCAGCCCATGTTCCAGAGCCGTGGCTGCGATGAGAATGTCGGCATCGCCGATCAATTCACCTCGCAGTTGCAAATCGGCATAGATGGCAGCAGCCCGCACAGCAATAGGCTCTGTCAAAGGCAACACCTGGCTGAGTCGGCACAACGCTTCGAAAGCCAACTCTTGACGCACGGCGCCCCTGGATCTCAGGCCACGCAAAATCTCGTAACGGGTGAGCACCGAGAAAGTGAAACGTCGCCACTCATCCAAATAGCTTCGGGCAGTCTGCAGTACATTGTCGTCGCGCTGCTTGAGGACTTCTGAAAGGACATCAGTGTCAAGTAAGGTGGGCAACATGGCTCATCCTCGCTCGCTAAAGAAATGACTGCGATTAAGGGCCAGTCGCTCGATCTCGTCCACCTCGTCGGGCGATAGGCCCTCGTAGACTTGAGCTGCCAGATGCAGGATTTCATCGGGAGAGGGTGTCTCGCGGGCAGGAGGCGTCAACTCGGGCATAGGCACCACGATGACCCAAACCCTCTGCTGCTCACTGAGAGGCAAAGGCTGATGTAGGCGCAGCACATCACCTTCGTAAGTGGCTTCTACTGTCCGAGATACCAAATCTGCCATGAATACTCGACCCTCCTTCCCTCCTTAAATTATATCACCTTCAACCCCAAAAACAAAACCTTCATGCCACCTTCTCTACGCGCACGGCGCAGACCTTGTATTCGGGGATCTTGGCCACGGGGTCCAGAGCGGCGTTGGTGAGAACGTTGGCCGCGGCCTCGGCAAAGTGGAACGGCACAAAGACCACCCCGGGCGGCACTCGTCTGGTGATCCAGGCCCGCGTCTCTATGGCCCCACGGCGGCTGACGAGGCGAATGATCTCCGACTTGCCGATGCCCAGAGCGTCTGCGTCTTCGGGGCTGATCTCCGCATAACCATCGGGTACCTCCTTGTCCAGCTTCTCCGAACGGCGGGTCATGGTGCCGGTGTGCCAGTGGAACATGATGCGTCCGGTGGTCAGAGTCAGTGGATACTCTTCGTCAGGCAACTCTTCCGCTTCCTTGAATTCCACCGGCGTGAAGTGGCCCAGCCCACGCGAGAACTTGCCCTTGTGCAGGTAAGGTGTGCCCGGATGGTCTGCCGCCGGGACCGGCCACTGGAGATAGCCCAACTCTTCCAGCCGCCGGTAGCTGACCCCACCGTAGATGGGCGTGAGAGAAGCGATCTCGTCCATAATCTCCGCCGGTGAGGCGAAATCGAAGCCCGTGGCCCCCATACGTCGCGCCAACTCATCCACTATCTCCCAATCGGCTCTGCTTTCCCCAAGGGGTTCTATCGCCTTGCGCACCCGCTGTATCCGCCGGTCGGTGCCGGTGAAAGTGCCATCTTTTTCAGCGAAGGAGACGCCGGGCAAGACCACATGAGCCAGCTCGGCCGTCTCGCTGAGAAAGATGTCCTGCACCACCAAAAAGTCCGTGTGCTCCAGGGCGCGGCGGACATGGTTTACGTCGGGGTCGCTGAGCATGGGGTTCTCGGCCATGACGTACAAGGCTTTGAGCCTCCCTTCTTCAGCGGCATCTATCATCTCTGTCACAGTCAGACCGACTTTGGGGGGCGGTACGCTTCCCCAGGCACTCTCGAATTTCTGGCACACCTCCTCGCCGGTCACCCGCTGGTAGCCAGGATAGACATTGGGCAGCCCACCCAGGTCACAGGCTCCCTGCACGTTGTTCTGGCCGCGCAGAGGATTGACCCCGGTGCTGGCTCGGCCCACGTTACCCGTCAGCATGGCCAGGTTGGCGCAGGAGAGGACGTTGTCGGTGCCGGTGGTGTGCTGGGTGATGCCCATGGCGTACACGATGGCCGCCCGTTCTGCGCTACCATACGTTTTGGCTGCGGCGACGAGGTCAGCGGCCGGGATGCCGGTGATCTCTTCTACCCGCTCTGGGGTATATTCGGCCACGACCGCCTTCAACTCCTCAAAGCCCTCCGTCCTGCTTTCGATGAACTCTTTGTCCTCCAGACCCTCACTCAGGATGACGTTCATCATGCCGTTGAGCCAGGCCACATCGGTACCCGGCCGCTGACGCAGGTGCAAGTAGGCGAATCTGGCCAGTTGGATGTCACGCGGGTCAACGACGATGAGCCTGGCCCCCTTCTCCACAGCGCGCATGATGCGGGTGGATACCAGAGGGTGGGCCTCGGTGGTGTTGGAACCGGTGACCAGGATGCAGTCCGCCTCTTCCAGCTCAGGGACAGAGTTGGTCATGGCCCCACTGCCGAACGCTGTGACCAGACCGGCCACGGTAGGGCTGTGTCAGAGGCGAGCACAGTGATCCACGTTGTTGGTGCCGATCACTGCGCGGGCAAACTTCTGGAGGACGTAATTGTCCTCGTTGGTGCACTTGGCCGAGGTCAGGAAGCCGATGGCGTCGGGGCCGTGTTTCTCCTTGACCTCTGCCAATTTGCCGGCAACCAAGTCCAGAGCCTCGTCCCAACTAGCTTCTCTGAACCGACCGTCTTCCCTGATGAGCGGCTTGGTCAGACGGTCCTTGTGATAGACAAAGCTGTGGGCGTTCCAACCTTTGATGCAGAGCTTGCCCTCGCTGATGGGGTGGGTCTTGCAGGGCAGTACTCCAACGACCTTGCCGTCCAGCACCTGCAAATAAAGCCCACAACCCGCACCACAGTAGACACAAGTGGTCAA
>JAOZOT010000085.1 GCA_029933115.1 Anaerolineae bacterium
TCGGCGAAGCGTTCGTCCAGGCGTCGGTCGGTCTCGGCGAAGCGTTCGTCCAGCCGTCGGTCGGTCTCGGCAAATTGTTCCTTCAGCAGGCGTTCGGTCTCCGCAAAGCGGCGGTCGGTCTCGGCAAAGGCCCGCCACACCTCGGCCATCAAGCTTTCCAAATAGTCTACGCGCTCTTCGACCAGCATATCTCTCATCGGCGCTCACCGCCTTTCCCGCCTCACTATTTGTACAGTTTTGCCCCGGTGACGGCGTTTTATGCAGCCAATGGCACGCCGGGCTGCCTCTCGGACCGGTTGGTGAAAGGTCTCCTCTGCATCATCCAAGAGTCTCTCCAGGAAAGGCAAATCTTGCCCGTCGCCCACCTGACCCAGAGCCCAAGCGGCCTGCCGGCGCACCTGGGCATCTTTATCACTCAGGGACTGGCGCAGGGCAGGTGCGGCGCCGGGCTCGCCGGCCAGTCCCAGGGCTCTGGCCGCACTGCGACGCACCAGCACATTCTCATCCTCCAGCCTGCGGGTCAGGGCAGGGGTCGCTTGGGGATCACCGATTCTGCCCAGAGCCTCGGCTGCGCCCCGCCGCACCCAGGCTACTTCGTCATCCAAGGCCTGGATAAGATAGGGCACCGCCCGCTGATCGCCGATTTTGCCCAAAGCTTCGGCCACGCTCCAACGTACCCATTCGCTCTCGCTCGCCAGGGCCTGGCAGAGGGGATCTACTGCTCGCCTGTCGCCCAACTGGCCCAGAGCGTCCGCTGCGCCGGCCCGACGTAATGGGTCGTCGCTCTCCAGCGCTTCCAGCAGGATGCCCAGCGCCTTTTTTGCCCCCAGGCTGGCCAGAGCCTCTCCTGCTTTCCAACGGACGAAGGGGTGCTCATCGCCCAAGGCTTTCGCCAGGGCCGGGCCTGCTTTTGCCCCGGCGATTCTACCCAGGGCTTCGGCCGCCTCCCAACGGGCTTGGGCTTTGTCGTCTTCCAGGGAGCGAGTCAGCCTTTCGATTTCCTCAGCCTTTTTTCGCTTCCTCTTCCCCCAGATAAGCATCCACTCCACCTTCTTCGGTCAGCGTCACCCGCCGCCACGAAAGGCATTGCAGTGACATTACATAATCTAGTATACCACGTTCTGTGTTTCCTGGCAAGTGAGTGAGGGTTATTGCTCAGGGCCATTATTTTCCAATCGAGCCAGGTACACCGCCAGCTATCCCAGCGTCTCTCTGAACCAATTGACCACCGGCGGCAACGAGCGGTTCAGGTAGGGCGGGGCGAAGATAAAGTGGTCAGCTTCGGGGATCAACTCGAACCTCTTGGGGCAGGTCAGGCGATTGTAGATGGCCTGGCAGTAGTCCGGCGGGAAGATACGGTCTCTTTCGGCGTGCAGGACCATGATGGGGGTCTCAATCTCTTCGATGGGTCTGGCCGGTGTGGCCTGGCTCTGGCTGATGATGGAGCGCAAAGGCAGAGCTTGCAGGCTGAGGGGATCATTCACGAATGTCTCCAGCAGCCGCGGATCATCGGTGATGGCCCGAGGGTCCAGATACAGCCAGACGGAGAGCCGTAGTTCTGGTAGCAGTCGCGCTGCCAGACGGCTCAGAGGCAGTATCGTCCGCAGCAAATTAGGGGCGCGAGTGAGCCGGAGGTAGCCTGGCTCGGAGAGGAGAGCCACGTTGTGGCAGGCGGCGCTTTTCAGGCGGGGGTCGTTGGCCACGGCGTAGAAGGCCAGGATGCCTCCCAGGCTGCTACCACCGACGCCCACTTTTTCGCCATAACGCTCGATAGCCCAGGTGGTCACGTCGTAGATGTTTTCCACCAACTCCTCGATGGTGAAACTGCCCCGTACCCCCTCGCTCAGCCCGTGCCCCTGCAGGTCAATGCCCACTACTCGAAAACCTTGTTTATAGAGCTGGAACAGGAACTCGGCATAGCAGCGGGCGTGGGCTCCTGTGCCGGGGACAAAAAGGACGGTGGGGGCCTCATCCTCCCGCCGATATACATCGAGGTGCAGACGCAAACCTCTGGAGTTGACGTATTCTTCCTTAATGACCCCTGCCACCTGGGCTGGATCTGTGACCAGATAGTGATGCCAGTAAGGGCTTTCGCCGGTGTCTTTGCTCATAAATTTCCACCTCAAAAGATTCAGGGTCTCTGTCCAAGTTGCCACTTATGAGCGATTGTGGTATACTCAGTAGCACGAGTAGGTGAGTTTTTAGCTGATTAATATGAGAGCAGGAATTTAGTGATGGGAGAGCCTCTCATAATTTGTGGATGTTCGCCCTCCCGCAGGCTGAGGCGGTATCCCCGCCAAGGTCATGCCCGTGAGGTGCTTTCAGTCTGCTGCCAAAGTGAATTTCAAGCCTACGGGAGGGTAGTCAACTCTGCGGGTGAATTACGAAAGGGTCTCTGGTAGCAGTGACTTCAAGGAGAGGATGTCATGGATAAGATAACCGTTGCCTCTGGTGAACGCCGTTTGATCGGTCCGGCCGGCGAGACATTCTTTATACTGGGCGTGAACTATGAAGGCTATCACGACCGGGCCTGGCAGATGTGGGAGGCCGAGACCTTCGACTTGGCTCTCATTGAGCGGGATTTTCGTAAGGCTAGAGAGGTCGGCTTTAATACGATCCGCCTTTTTTTGCAGCGAGCGCTGGCTCTGGAGATTCAGTCGGGCAATTTTGACAAACTGGACTGGGTGCTGGAATTGGCCGGCCGGCAAAAGTTGTACGTGCTGCTGGCCCTGAACGATGCACACTGGCTCAACCTCACCAACGTAGGCGAACTCAACGGACGGGTCGCCGAGCGTTATCGCGGCAATCCAACGCTGCTGGCCTACGATCTGGAGAACGAGCCCAAGTTATATCACTTGCTGGCCGCCTCCTATCCCGAAGACTATCCCGCCCCGGTGAATTCCACAGCTCTGGTGGACCATTACGGTGAGCAGGTCAGCCGGGATGAGGTGAAACGGCGACAGGAAGAGCATCGCATCCCCGCCCATCTGGACGACGACACAGCCTACTACTATGCCAACGCTCTGGAACTTTTTATCGCCTTCGACCGCGCTTTCAACCAATGGCACAGCCAGACCGGCGGTACCATCATCGAATACGTCCGCTCTCCCGACTCGGCCCATTGGAGCCACTACCTCGAGGTGATGGACGGCACTTTGGCTGCCTGGATCGCCGCCCAGCGGGATCCTATCCGCGCTGCCGACCCCGATGCTCTCATCACCATTGGCTACAACTGGCTGCACTTTGCTGCTCTGCCCGCCAACGGCGTCCTCGACTTTCACCAGATTCACCTGTACGGCAGTCGCAGTCTGGGATCGCTGCGTGCCTTGACCCGCATCCTGGATAGCCTGCAAGATAACTTTCCAGGCGTGCCTGTCCTCCTGGGCGAGTTTGGCTATTCCAATGCTTCCAGTACCAACCCGGCCGAGTCGCAACCGGTGCCCCAGAACATCACCGCCATTTATGAGGGTGCGTTGCTGGCCTACCTGCGGGCTCACGGATTCGCCGGTGGTCTCAAATGGGTGCTCAACGATGCCACCAACGTAGACAATCCCTTCGAGGCCAACCTGGGCGTCTTTGCTCCTACTGATCGGCCCAAAGTCATCGCTGAAGTAATGACCCACTACGCCGACCTGTGGGACAGGATTGATGCCGATGGTGAGATCAGCTTGCGCCAAGATGCCGTCTCTGACGCCGGGTACAGCTACACCGCTCCCAACGCTATGGTGATCGGTGGCGGGCGCTATCAGGACCTGGCGGTGAACTGGCAATCAAGCGAAGGAACCCACCTCTATCTGGCCTGGGATGATAATATCACGGTGGAGGCGCTATCTCAGGGGCAGATAGCTCTCAACCCACCCGAATTTCTGCACGAGTGGGCAGACCACAGCGTTATCCTCCACCGTATGGTGGGGGACGAGCGGCAGCGACTGGCGGTTTTCCCTGCCGGCGAGCGGGCTACCTGGGCGGTGCAGCCCAAGGTGACCTATGTGCTGACCAGAGGGGCCCGGAAGCCAGAGCCGCCACCTCCTGGTGAGATCCCCGAGCCCGGTCCCGGCGAGCACGTGCTCATCTTGCCTGATGCCGACGAGCACCTGGACGCTGCTCGTGCCTACCTCCGCCGCTTCTTGCCTGACATCACCTTTGACCCCGACGCTGCCGTCGGCCGGTGGCCCTACGTGACCATCGTCGGCGACACCGGTGGCGTGACCGAGGCCCAGGAGCAGGCCCTGGAGGACGCCGGGGCCTGGGTGGAGCGCGTGGCCGGCGATGACCTGAGCGGCACCAAAGGCTTGCTCGAGAGTCTGGCTGCCGAGGGTCGCCGCTTCCTTGAGGGCGCACCGGAGCCGCCGCCACCGCCACCACCGCCACCGCCACCGCCGCCACCGCCGGAGCCGACCACATACACCGTGCAGCCAGGCGACAGCCTGTGGCGCATCGCCGTCAAGGTCTACGGGGACGGCCGCCTGTGGCCAATTATCTATGAAGCTAACCGCGACATACTCGATGATCCCAGTCGCATCCGCGTCGGTCAAGTCCTCAAGATCCCGCCCAAGCCGGAGTGAGAATTCGAGTTCATGTCAATTGGGTTGGGAGCAATCGTCAGGAATGAACCTGGCGCTAGATGGGTGGAGACCCTCTTCACCCCTACTCTATTGACAGGCCATCAGCCCAATGTTATAATGAACGTAGGAGCGAATTCGGCCGAGGAGGCACAGACTACGATGAGCGACTCTCTGTTAACTTACCGCCAGGCTATTATAAACGTCATACAAGAACTTGCTGAGGAATATCTGCGTTCCCTTTTGGATTACGCTGAATATCTCCGCCAGCGGCAGGCGTGCGAGAATGCTGAGGATATCGCCGACTCGCAGCAAGCCTTACAGGAAGAGGGTACCATTCCCTGGGAAGAAGTGAAGCGAGAGATGCGAGCCGGTGTACAAAGTTGATTTCAAGCCCGCCGCCCTTCGCAAGTTACGAAAGTTAGCCCGGCGGATAACCCGGTCTGACTGGATGAGATTGGAACAGGCTATAGACAGCTTGAGCGTCAACCCCCGCTCCCACGGGGCCGTGAAACTTTCCGGGACTGACTTCTACCGTATTAGAGTGGGGGACTATCGTGTCATCTACGTTACTGGAGTCTGGCGAATTTTGAATACCACCATATCTTGCAAAGAAGCTGCATATAACCCCAAGATGTAGTGGTTCGTAGTGGCGACTTCAGTCGCTTTTCACTATTCTGAACGGCTAAAGCCGTCACTACAAGCGAAAACGCCAGTGTCCAGTACGTTATCAATGATGAAGAGCGAAGCGTGACTGTTACAAAGGTCGCTCGCCGCACCGAAACGACTTACCGTTAGGTCACCATCTCGCTCCGTGCTAGCCCGGCCGGGGCAGGGGCATCCTTTGGCCCCACGCTGAGCACCGCTACAGCCGCCAGCGCGGTGTGTACTTGGACTCATACCTCCCCTTTGGCTAATCCCAGCGTAGCCGTAATACCTCGTTTCGTAGGTGGTGTGAACTGCCCCCAAGCCGGGCCACTAATCGGCGACAACATTTATCTCCTCTCCAACCAGCACGTCCTGATATGCTCCGGCGAACGCCTGGCGGAAGGCTTCGATGCTCCAGTCGCAACTATCGTGGGGCGAGAGCGCAACCAGTTGGGGGTGGCGGCGTTGCAGGCAGGCGATGCCAGCCTCCACGTCTTCTCGGTTGATCGGAGTCCAGGGCCATTTGCCTGTGCCTAGGATACGCTGCACCGGCAGGCCAAACTTCACCCCCCGCGAGGCTGTCACCGGGTAGTGCAGCCCACCAACGATCCCGTAGATGGGCTCGTCAAAGAGCATCTCCGCCCGCTCAACGATGCGCTGGATGGTAGAGTGCCCACAGCCGGTGATGAGCACGATGCCCCTTCCCTCCACGTTCACTGCCAGCGATTGCTCCGGCGTCCAACCGAAGAAAAAAAGTTGACGGGGGATAGGGCCCAGGCTGGCCACACCGGGCGCGATGACCCGTGGCCCTTCCACCACCTCCACCCTGGCCGTGGAGTGAGTCATCGGCACTGGGACAAAAGCCGTCATCCCCTCCAGATTCAGCGGCTCCTTGGAAAGGGCAAAGGTACGTCTTCGTTGATACTCCATCCCCCCCACGTGGTCGAGGTGCAGGTGGGAGATGACGATGTAATCCACCTCCTCCAAAGTCACCCCCAAGGCTTGCATATTGCGCAGCAGCGGAGAAGGGTGTTCTCCCCGCCGGTTAAAGCCTACGTCGAAGAGGATGGTGGTATCGTCGGCGCGGACAAGGTACGAGACGCCCGGCTCGCCCACCAGGTCGTCGCGGGCGGTGTACCGATCAATGAGAGGCAAGATGGTGAGATGTTTCACCGTGCCCACGTCCTTGAGTTTGGGGTAGCGGGCGGCGGCCCACACCCGGTCGGCGCGGCGGCGGCCCAGGTGGAAGCGGACTATCAGACCTCCGATGGCGGCCAGCACCAGGCTGCCCAGGCTAATAGCAACCGTTAGTTTGGTTTCCATCACATTATCTCCTTACATTATCTCCTTGCACCCCTTGCTCAGGCCGGACAGGTCCTCAAACGGTCCTCCGTGCCCGACGTAAACGATACGCGGCGAGAGGGCCAGCAACCGGCAGGCGCTTTCCCGGTTCTGTTCCAGGTCCCAGGCGACGATGGGCGGCCCCGGTCGGCGGAGTAGGCGCAGGAAGTCGCCCATCACCACATCGCCCATGATGGCCTCACCGCTGTCCAGAAGCACCGAGACGGAGCCCGGCGTGTGCCCCGGCGTGGGGAGCACCTGTCCGGCGATGCCATACTCGTCCAGCCGCCACTTCTCCTCGAACACGATGTCCGGCTCAAAAGCGGGGGCGCAGTCGGGCCCGGTTATCCCCGGAATCCGCATCGCGAGTGCCACGATCCAGTGCGTCGGCTTGAGCGACTCTGGCAGGTGCTTGCCCTGCCGCACGGCCTCCGCGTCCAGGGCATGGATGGCGACCGGTGCACCGGTCCGCTCGCGCAGTTCTGCTGCACTGCCAAAGTGGTCCACATGCCCGTGGGTGATCAGGATCAGGCGGATGTCACCTGGGGCGACACCGCACTCTGCCAGCCGCTCCAGAATGTGGTCCGCCTTGCCGGGATTGCCGGTATCTACCAGCGCGCACCCTGCGTGCCCCCGGATCAGGAAGACGTTGGTAAAGTTGCCCGCGTTAATCTGAATGACAGTCTTGGTCACTTTGCGACCTTCTTCGCAACGCGTACCCATCGCCCAGATTTGGACACGGGGACAGGGGAGTGGCGTTGCACATAGTCACTTCTATTTTACCACCTTGCCGGTGAAAGTCAACCCCTTGACAACAGGTCCAATCTGGGATATGATGGAGTTGTAACGCAAGCCTTTGAACGGGTGTGAGCGCAGATGCAAGGTACTATCCTGCTTGTGGAAGACGAGGCGGCCATTGCTGCCTTTGTGCAGACGGCGCTGGAGCGCGAGGGGTTCGCCGTCGAGGTGGTCGAAGACGGCCGGCAGGCGTTGGCCTGCGTGAACCAAGCCCTGCCCGATCTTATTATCCTGGACCTCATACTGCCCGGCGTGAACGGTCTGGAGGTCTGTCGCACAGTCCGCCGCATGTCAACCTACGTGCCCATCATCATGCTCACCGCGCGCGGCGAGGATGTGGACAAGGTAGTGGGCTTGGAACTGGGCGCGGACGACTATATCACCAAGCCCTTCAATACCCGCGAGTTGATCGCCCGTGTGCGTGCCGTCCTGCGTCTGGCCCGCAGCCGGGCAACGATGGATGAACTTGACCGTCTGCGCATCGGCCGGCTGGAGATTGACCTGACCGGGCGGACGGTTACAGTGGGCGGTCAGCCGGTGGACCTGACCCCCAAGGAATTTGACCTGCTGGTGCTTTTGGCCTCCCACCCGGGGCGGGTGTTCGGACGGGAGACTCTGCTGGAGAAAGTGTGGGGTTACGATTACCTGGGCGATTCGCGCACGGTAGACGTGCACATCCAGCGCCTGCGCCGCAAACTGGAGGAGGACCCACACCGCCCGCGTTATCTGCTGACGGTGCGCAGCATCGGCTACAAGTTCGCCAGAGAGGATTAGTAGGTCTAGGCCGCTCTCGCTGGATTTGCCATCCAGCGGTCTAGGCGGCGGATTGCAAATCCGCCGCGAGCAAAAATGTGCTCTGCTGAGGATGTATTCTGGGCAGTAACGATAGGAGAGGGGTATGGTCGTACCTACTCTGTGGCAGGAACCCGTGGTCAGTATCTCGCTGGGCTGGGTTGCCCTGGCTGCATTGCTTGCCGTGGTGCTGCTCATCAGCCTGGCCGTACTCCTCACCTGGCGTTACTGGCAACGCAGGGCCTCCGCTGCATCCCATGCACCTTCCTGGCTGCCTGACCTGCTGAATTCTCTGCCCGTGGCCGCGCTCGTCGCCGACCCAGACGGGCAGGTGGTAGTGCACAACACTGAGGCAGCCCGTCTGCTGGGACTGGGCGGCGCTCGAGAATTGCCCCTCGCCCTGCGCACCCTGGTGCAACGGGTGCTGGCCTCCGACGTCTCGGAGACCACCGAGATCCCGGCCCCCCAGGATGCACAACGCCGACTGCGAGTGACCGTCACCGCCCTGGGTGCGGCGAGCCCTGCTGCAAGTCCGGTGAAAAATGCGCTGGTGTTGGTCAGCGATCCTGTTGAGTTGCGCCAGCGCGAGATGAGCTACCGCCGTCTGATCGGCACCGTCTCCCACGAACTGCGCACCCCGCTCACGGCCATCATGGGCCACGTGGACATCCTGGGCAGTTGCAGCGTCGAGGAGGAAGCGCTGTGGCGGCGCTCGCAGCGCTTCATCGCCGGCGAGGTGCAGCGCCTGGCCCGTCTGGTGGACGACCTGCTGAGCCTTTCCCGCCTGGAAACCTCCCCCTCTCAGATGCGCCCGGTCAACGTGCAAGCCATCGCCGAAGAGGCCATCTCCGCCCTGTGGGAAGCAGCGGAGCGGGCACAGGTGACTTTGTTGCTGCAAGCGCCCCCCGGATTACCCCGCGTTCTGGCTGACCCCGACCGTCTGCAACAGGTGTTCATCAACCTGCTGGACAACGCCATCAAGTACTCTTCTGGAGGAGCCACAGCCACCATTCGTCTGTATGACGAGGGCAACGTCGTGCGGGTTGAGGCGGCCGATACCGGCCCCGGCATCGCCACCGAGGATCTGCCTCACATCTTTGAGCCGATGTACCGTGGGAGTACGGCGGCCATCCGCGCCTCTCTGGGCACCGGCCTGGGGCTGACTATCGTCAAGACTATCCTGGAGCAGCACGGCGCAACGATTTCTGTGGAGAGTGCGTTGGGCGAGGGGACGACGTTCACTTTTAGTCTGCCTTGCGCGTGAGGAGACAAGGGGACAGGGAAACAAGGAGAGAGGGAGGAGTAAGGACCCTTTCCCACTGTGATAAATGTTTACATTTCTGTTACATTCCCGATGCGTTGTTGTGATGTTGGTGTGGTATGATGTAGGCAGGGTAAAACATTTACCCTCCCGCAGGTTTTCCAACCTGCGGGAGGGTAGGCTCTGCTCAGGAGGTGTTGAAATGAGCAATCTAATAGGCCAAACTCTAGGACCATACCGTATCATCGAACAAATCGGTATCGGTGGAATGGCCACGGTGTACAAAGCCTATCAACCCTCGATGGACCGCTACGTGGCCATCAAAGTGCTGCCCGCTCTCGTCTCCCGTGACCCCGCTTTCCTCAAACGCTTCCGGCGCGAGGCCAAAGTGGTAGCCAAACTGGAGCACAAGCACATCCTGCCCGTCCACGACTACGGGGAAGAGGAGGGCCTCACCTACCTGGTGATGCGCTACGTGGAGGCGGGTACGCTCAAGGACCGATTGGCCGCTGGCCAATTGGACCTGCCCACTATCTACCGCATTATGGCCCAGGTGGGTTCTGCGCTGGACTACGCCCACCGGCTGGGGGTCATCCACCGCGACGTGAAACCCTCGAACGTGCTCATTGATTCCCAGGGCGACGCCTACCTGACCGACTTTGGTCTGGCGCGCATCATGGAGAGCTCCGAGCAACTCACGGCCACGGGGGTTGGGGTGGGCACCCCAGACTACATGGCCCCCGAACAGGGGCAGGGCCTCAAGATAGATCACCGCTCGGACGTCTACTCGCTGGGGGTGATTTTGTACGAGATGGTGACCGGGCGGGTTCCCTTCCAGGCGGAGACGCCCATGGCGGTGGTGATCAAGCACATCACCGCTCCCTTGCCACTGCCCAGCAGCGTAAAGCCCGACATCCCGCCGCAGGTGGAGCGGGTGATCCTGAAGGCCATGGCCAAGGACCCCGACGACCGCTTCCAGACGGTGGCGGAGATGGTGACCGCGCTTGACGCGGCGGTGCGACTGGTGCAAGCGGAGGCCCCAATGGATGTGGCGGCGGGCGGGTCTGCCGTAGCCAAAGAGGCTGCGCCGCCGGCCAAAGGGTTCCTGGCGCGGGCGATGGCCGGTATGCGGGAAGCAACGCAGACAGGATGGGGCAGAACGGCGATGTGGGCGACTGTGGGCATCGTTGCTCTGTTGGCCTTTTTCCTCGCCCTGAGTCGCGTGCCCCTCAAGGTTCAGATCAAGGGTGGGCAGTTGGAAGTGGTGCGGGTGGTGGAGGTGACCATCACGCCAGAAGCCGCCGTGTCGGCCACCACGCCTGTCCTGAGCCGAAGCCCTGAGCAAAGCGAAGGGGCAGTCGAAGGGCCAACAGAAGCGGTGGCGGCCAAGGCCACGGCAACGCACGCGCCACGCCCAACAGCTACGCCGACGCTGTCT
>JAOZOT010000526.1 GCA_029933115.1 Anaerolineae bacterium
CTGTCAGGGCCGAGAAAGTGGGGTTGAGGGGGTACCCCTCAAGCTCTCCGGGCTTCGGCGCACGCCCGTTAAGGGAGAATAAGCGAATGGAGGCCGAGCAAGTGACCGAGCCCACCGACAATGCCGCTGAAAAAGAGCAAAAAGAGGTCACCTCCGTTATCGTCGGGGTAGCCGTTGTGGCCTTTCTCCTGCTTTTGAGCTATGGCCTGCTCGCCGGGCCGGGGAGCAGTGGCCCCCTGAGCGAAGGCCCCGCTCCAGATTTCAGTCTGCAATTGCTCAGCGGCGGCCAGCTCTCTTTGGAAGACCTCCATGACCAGGTGGTCGTGGTCAATTTCTGGGCCAGTTGGTGTGAGCCCTGCCGGGAAGAGGCTCCGATCTTGGAAAAAGCCTGGCAGGAGTACCAGGGCCAGGGTGTGACCTTTGTGGGCATTGCCTACAAGGACACGGAAGACAAAGCGCGGGCCTTCCTCGACGAGTTCGGCGTCACCTACCCCAACGCCCTCGACCCAGGCAACAAGATCGCCCGGGCCTACCGTGTCCAGGGGGTGCCCGAGACCTTTTTCGTCAAAGGCGGCGAGATCGCCGATCTCTACATTGGCCCTCTGACCGAAGATCAGTTCGTGACCCGCATTGAAAAACTGCTGGCCAGATAGGTTGCAAAAGGGTATTTCGCCCATGTCCACGCCCAGGCAGCGACCCCTCGGACGCTATCTTCTCCTCCTGGTTCTGCTCGCCATCCTTTTGGCCGTTGGCGACTACTTTCTAATCCTCCGAGACTGGGCCTGCGTAGCAGGTCGGGGGGTGTGGGAGGAACGGCCCACCTTTACTCCATCGTCCCCATCCCCGCCCCCTACCCGGGCTCGCCCCACCTCTACCGCCACCCCCAGCCCGACGCAGCCTCTCCCAACGCCTACGGACACCCCACGTGCCTTGTCTGGTGCGGGGGAAGCTACCCCCACCTCCACCTGCACTCCCACAACCACTCCTACTCCTTCTCCGCCGCCGCCCACTCCCACTCGGAGACCGACGCCTTCGCCCGAGACGACGAAGCCGCGCCCGCAGCCACCTTCAGTGGCAGAAGCGGCGAACTCGACCAAGGCTCTGGTCCGGGAAATCTGGGACCTGAGATCTCTGGCCAGGATGCACCATACCACAACCCGGCTTTTCTCCAGCGTCTACTTTCCTCTGGGGCCTGATGTGGCTCCCTACAGCTTCTGGGACAAGTTCGAGTCTCCATCGTTCTTTACCACTGTTTATTACGGGTATCCGCTGGAGGGAGGTGGATTTGGGCATTACACTGTCCGCCAAAGCCCCTACTTTGGCGACCAAGAGTACCTCATCGTGCCCAACATCCGGGAGACTCAGGGGCCAGGGGCTATCACTTTCATGTGGTTTGCCTACAAAAGCAGCGATGACCCCAACGACCCCCTTTACGGGAACCCGGGCCTGATGGAATGGGGCCGCATGGGGGATGTGGGAAATATCCGCATCTACATTGACGGCCAATTGGCGATTAACGCCCCCATCACAGAATTTATCGGTGGACAGACCATTCCTCAGATCGAGACTCTCCTCTGGCATCACGCCAAGAATGGAGGCAACGGTTGTCTGTTTCCCATCGCCTACAACCGCACTATTGAGGTAGCCACCACCGGCTGCCCCAGATGGTTTACCATCGGCATAACCCGCTTCCTGAAGCCGCAACAGCCTTTTGAGACCTTGGTTACCCACTCCATCGGCCCCGACGAGGTGGAGGAGATCGGTCAATTGGACAAACTATGGACCGATCCGTTGATCTACCCTGAGTTGATAGGAAGCCAGCAGGAGACGAGAGCGTTGTCTATTCCGCCCGGAGGCAGCGCTGAAATTCGAGTCCCGGGTAGCGGGACCATCACTGCTCTGAGGTTTGAGGTGCCTTCGGGGGTAGAAGATCAACTGGGCCTTCAAATGTACTGGGACCAGGAGACAATTCCTTCGGTCTCTCTTCCCTTCCGGGCTCTTTTTGGGAGGCCAGAAGAGACCTCGCCTTACCAATCTTTCGCCACCGGGATTGTTCCCGGGCCGGGCTTTTTGCCGCTGCAGAAGAAGAACCTCTTCTATTCAAATTTCCCGATGCCCTTCCAGAACGGCGCCCGAATCGTCATCACCAACTCTGGATTGGAAACGGCCAGGCTCAACGCAATTCTCTACCTTGATCGGCAAACGACGGATACCAGATTCACAGTCTGCTTCAGCCCCTGGGTCACTCTTGATCCAGACACGCCGGAGTATCGGCCGCTTTCCATCAAGGGCCGAGGACGGCTGGTGGGCCTGATGTTACATTCTGCTCAGTTTGATTACGACGCCATCAGAGTTGATCCGCCGAAAGGCAAGTGGAGGTTTTGCTTCGTCGAAGCCAACATAACCATCCGCATTGACGACAACCCGCCTCTGTACTTTTCGAGTTGGGAGGACATCACCGGAGCGGGTTCATATTGGAACTCGCACTGGAATTGGGAGGGGATCAAAGAGAGAGCCAACACTGCGTTTGGCGGCATCGCTTTCATCGAGCCGGAGAGACAGGACTTGTCTATCTACCGTCACTTTCTCCCTCTGGAAGCTCCCGAGTTCACTCGCTCCCTCTCGCTGATTCTTCAGCATGGGGCCAACACCACTCCAGAGGGAAGGGGCCGCATTGCTATCAGCGGTACATTTTTCCTGTATTTGCAGTAGGAGAAAGTCGAGCGTTCCTTAAGGCTGCGCTGGAACCCTTTTCGCCGGCTTTCTCCCGAATCAACAGCACTTAACAGAGGGACTACTGAGTGGC
>JAOZOT010000086.1:0-8164 GCA_029933115.1 Anaerolineae bacterium
AACTAAAGTGTTACGATTCGGTAGATTGCAATTCAGGTTCGGCACGCTAAAGACAGAACCAAGGTGCGACGCACTTGCTGTCGTCGAGAGACGCTCGATCAGCGTCAAATGGCGGCCTTTTGGGTATCACCGTAGGTGCGTCGCCCCCTAGCTTAACGGCATTGGGAAGGAGGTGGTAGCCGAGACATTTTGCAGAAACTCCCTACGTTTCCATTTACTATCATGAAAGAGAAGGAGAGAGAAAATGAACAAGAAATTATGGACTGTACTGGCTCTGGTGACTGTCGTAGCTATGGTGGCCGTGGCCTGTGGGCCAAAGCCCACTGAGGCCCCTGCCGCGCCGACCGAAGCACCTCCAGCAGAGAAGCTCAAGGTAGCTTTTGTGTACGTGGCTCCCATCGGTGACCTGGGCTGGACTTGGGCCCACGACCAAGGCCGCCTCATGGTGGAAAAGGAGCTCGGTGACAAAGTCGAAACGGCCTACATCGAGAGCGTACCCGAAGGCCCCGACGCCGAACGCGTCATCCGCGACTACGCCCAGAAGGGCTACGACGTCATCTTTACCACCAGTTTTGGCTTCATGGACCCCACCATCACTGTGGCCGGCGAGTTTCCCGACAAATACTTTATGCACTGCTCCGGCTACAAGACGGCCGACAACGCAGCGACCTACTTCGGGCGAATGTATCAGCCGCGCTACCTGTCGGGTCTGGTAGCGGGCAAGGCCACCAAATCCAATAAAATCGGCTATGTGGCCGCTTTCCCCATCCCCGAGGTAGTGCGGGGCATCAACGCCTTCACCTTGGGAGTGCGCGAGGTTAACCCCGAGGCCACCGTCCATGTGGTGTGGACCAACACCTGGTTTGACCCTGTCAAGGAGAAGGAGGCCGCCGAGGCCCTGTTGGATCAAGGCTGTGACGTTATCGCCCAGCACCAGGATACCACTGAGCCTCAGAAGGCAGCCAAGGAGCGAGGAATGGTCAGCATCGGCTACGACTCGGACATGAGTCAGTTTGTGGGAGACACAGTGCTGACCAGCCCAGTCTGGAATTGGGGCGTCTACTATGTGGAACAGGTCAAAGCTGTCCTCGACGGGACCTGGAAGACTCATCAGTACTGGGGTGGGATGAAAGACGGCATCGTAGACTTGGCCCCTCTGAGTGAAAAGGTGCCAGAGGATGTGAGGGCTATGGTGGAGGAGGCGAAGCAAAAGATCCTCAGTGGGGAATGGGATGTCTTCACCGGTCCTATCAAGGACCAGGAAGGCCAGGTTCGGGTCCCTGAAGGCTCACAGATGACCGACGAAGAGATGCTTAGCATGGATTGGTTCGTGGAAGGCGTGGTAGGTTCAATCCCCAAGTAGCTTGTCGAGTGTAGGGTTCCGGTGGGTGGCAAAAAACCACCCGCCGGAACCGGTAGCTCTGTCTCTATCACTCGAAGGAGAGGAGAGAGGATGTCCAAGACGAAAAAAATCCGGCTCCTGGCGATTGCGATGGCCCTTATCGTCGTGTTCGGCGTTTCCTGTGCCCCGGCAGCGACGCCCAAGCCGGAGACACCCAGGGTAGCCTTCGTGTACGTCGGCCCCGTAGGCGACATGGGCTGGACCTACGCCCATGACCAAGGACGGCTCTACCTGGAGGAGGAACTGGGTGTGGAGACGGCCTACAGTGAGCTGGTTGCAGAGGGTCCCGACTCAACCCGCGTCATCCGTGACTACGCTGAAAAAGGCTACAACGTGATCTTTGCTACCAGCTTTGGCTACATGGACTCGGTCATCGAGGTGGCTGCCGAGTACCCCGACACTATCTTTGAGCATTGCACCGGTTACAAAACGGCCGACAACGTTGGCACCTACGATGGTCGGGGCTATCAGGGTTGGTATCTGGCAGGCATTGTGGCCGGCAGGATGACCAAGAACAACGTCCTGGGCTACGTTGCTCCTTATCCCATCCCCGAGGTGGTGCGCAACATGAACGCTTTTACCTTGGGGGCGCGCTCGGTGAACCCCGACGCGGAAGTGCACATGGTCTGGATCAACACCTGGGTTGATCCGCCCAAGGAACGGGAAGCGGCTCAGGCTCTGGCTGACTTGGGCGCAGACGTCATCGCCCGCGAGAGTGATTCCACCGAGCCCGACAAGCTGGCCCAGGAGTTGGGTCTCTACGCTGTTGGTTACAATGCCTATGTGCCCGACGCCGCTCCTGACGCTCTCCTCACCGCCCCCGTCTGGAACTGGGGCGTCTTCTACAAGAAGGCGGTGGAGGACGTTGTGAATGGCACCTGGACGAACCAGCCGGTGTGGTGGGGCTTGAAGGAAGGTCTGCTGGAACTGGCTCCCCTCGCTGACTTTGTGCCAGACGACGTCAAAGCCCTGGTGGAGGAGAAGAAAGCGGAGATCATCGCCGGCGGGTTCGACGTTTTTGAGGGGCCCATCAAGGACAACACCGGCGAGTTGCGCGTGCCCGAAGGCAAAACCATGACCGACGAGGAGAAGCTGGCCTTCGACTGGCTGGTTGAGGGTGTGGTGGGCACCATCCCCAAGTAGAGTGCGAATCAGAGCCACCGGGCTCCTCAGCATTTAACCGTGGTGGGGCGGGTTGCCCCACCAAAAACCCTATTGTCTCCTTCTTTGTGGGAGCATTTCCCATTTGCCCCTTTGCCTGCACGTTTACCAGGCAGGCTTATCTTTCAGTGCATGTTTTGAAAATGACGATAGACCAGACCACCTCACAGCCGGAGACGTGTCTCCCCGATCAATTTCTGAACGACATCGTCGGCGTTTTCAGAGTCCATCTGGGCTCCGACCTGATCGCCATCGTGCTTTACGGATCATGGGCGCGTGGAGAGTCGCGGCCGGGGAGCGATGTGGATCTACTGCTCATCGCCCGCAACTTGCCCCGTGACCGTTTTGAGCGCGCTGCTTATGTTCACCGGCCGGTGGTCGGTCGTTTCCGACGGCGCATCTCAGTGCTGGCTAAAGAGCCGGCCGAGTTCGAGGGGTACTTCCCCTCTCTGTACTTGGACATCGGCCTGGACGGAATCATACTATACGACCCCGAAGGGTACATGGCCGGCAAACTGAGGCGCATCCGTGAGATCATCGAAGAAGCAGGGCTTTATCGGGTGCGACGTGACGGCGAGTTAATGTGGCTGTGGAAACGCCGGCCGGCACTCTATTGGGCTATCGAATGGGACGGCTTCCATGAATCCTTGTAACGACGCCCGCTACCGGCTGACGCTGGCCGAGGGGTATCTGGATAGAGCCGAACAATTTTACGCAGATGCTTCCTGGCACGATTGTGTGCGGGATGCCCAGGCGGCCGTTGAAAACGCCGGCAAGACCATTGTCGCCTGCTTTACCCCGGTGGAAAAGACCCACGAGCCGGCCGAGCAGGTCAGGGTCCTGCTGGATGAGGGTACAATCCCGGACCCGGTGTGCGAAATGGTGGTGGAAGCTTTGCCTGCTCTTGAAGCTCTAGGTTGGAGGGAACATATCCAGGCCACTTACGGCGATGAGGCGACCTTCACTCCCCCCTGGGAACTATTTAATGAGACCCAAGCAGAGGGCGCATTGACCGCAGCCCGCCGGGCCGTCGTTGCCGCCGGAGAAGTATATCGAACCCTTTTTGAACCCCTTGTGCAAATGGTCGGCATCACCAAACGTTTCCCTGGTGTGCTGGCCAACGACCACATTGACTTTGAAGTGAAGGCCGGTGAGGTACATGCTCTCCTGGGCGAGAACGGTGCGGGCAAGACCACTTTGATGAGCATCCTCTCGGGCCTGTACCGGGCCGACAGAGGGGAGATCTATATCAGAGGTCAGAGGGTGAACCTGCGCTCGCCCCGCGACGCCATTGAGTTGGGCATCGGCATGGTGCACCAACACTTTATGCTGGTCGAGCCGCACACGGTGGCTGAGAACATCGTTCTTGGCCTCAAAACGCCCCGCTTTTTCTTGGACACGGCCGGCGCTGAGCGTCGCATTACAGAACTATCAGAGCAATATGGTCTCCAGGTAGATCCCCGCGCCCGCATCTGGCAGCTCTCGGTGGGCGAGCAGCAGCGAGTTGAGATCCTGAAGATGCTCTACCGGGGGGCGGACATCCTGATTCTGGACGAGCCGACGGCTGTGCTGACCCCGCAAGAGGTGGAGGATTTGTTCGCCACGCTGCGGCGCATGGCTGCGGAAGGACAGGCCGTCATTTTCATCAGCCACAAGCTCGATGAAGTGATGGCCATCTCCGACCGGGTGACCGTGCTCCGGCACGGCAAAGTGGTGGCCACAGTGAACGCTACTGAGACCAGCAAAGGGGAATTGGCCCGCATGATGGTCGGTCGGGAGGTGCTCTTCCAGGTGGAGAAGAAACCGGTCAAACCGGGCAAGGTCATTTTGAGGGTCGAAGGGCTGCGGGCACTGAACGACAAAGGGCTTTTGGCTTTGAAGGACATCTCTTTCACCATTCGGGAGGGAGAAATTCTGGGAATCGCCGGGGTGGCCGGCAACGGACAGCGGGAATTGGCCGAGGTCATCACCGGCCTGCGCAAAGCCACCGCCGGCCGCATTTACATATCCCAACCACCTAACCACCCAACCACCCAACCACCTAACCACCCAACCGCCCAATCACCCAACCACCTAACCACCCAACCACCCAGCTACCGTGATATGACCAACTGCTCGCCGAGGGAGCTCATTCGGCAACGAGTCAGCCACGTGCCCGAAGACCGTTTGGGCATGGGCCTGGTTCCCAATCTGGCCGTCAGCGACAACCTCATTCTCAAGAGCTATCGCGACCCACCTCTGGCCAAAGGCCCGTTTTTGGATCGTTTCTCTATCAGGAACTTTGTGGCCAGGCTGATTGAGGCTTTTAGCATCGCCACCCCCACCCAGGAAACTCCGGTCAGGCTTCTCTCCGGCGGCAACCTTCAGCGCACCATCCTGGCCCGTGAGATCAGCATCGGCCCCCGTCTGATGGTGGCAGTGCATCCCACGCGAGGGCTGGACATAGGAGCCACCGAATCGGTCCGCAACCTCCTTCTGGAGCAGAAGGAAAATGGGGCAGCCATCCTGCTGATCTCAGAGGACCTGGAAGAATTGCTGGCTCTCAGCGACCGCATCGCCGTCATGTATGAGGGGGAAATCATGGGCATCGTCCCTGCTGAGGGAGCGGACATCGAAGAGATCGGCCTGATGATGGCGGGAACTGAATCCCAATGACCAAATCCCAAGTTTCGCCTGATAGTAATTGGGCGGCCAGGATGGCTGCAGGGAAGCCGTTGTTTAGCAGAGGAATGGAATGAGTCCGAAAGTTCTAGAGGAGCGTGGTCTCATTTTCTGGTTTCACAGCTATGATGCCCTTCATGAAGACCGCGCCAGTGTGCATGTGGGCAAAGGTTCGCAGGACGACTACAACGATGCTAAAATCTGGCTGGAGCCAGAGATCGAAGTGGCTCGGCCTGGTCGAACGCTGAGGGAGCACGAGTTGAAGCGAGCGCTCAAAGTCATCCAGCAGAACTACGATTACTTACTGGAGGAGTGGCATGGCTACAAAGGTAGAGCAGATTGAGGAGCGGTTTGAAGTCAAGCGCTACAAGGTTCAGTATCCCATTTCGGCCTACACATTTCCCCGTGAGGCACGCATCCACAGGCTGCGTTTTGACGAAGAGTATATGCACGTGGAATTGATGGATGGGCGGATGCTCTCTGTGCCGCTGTGGTGGATTCCGACACTGTACAACGCGCCCCCTGAAGAGCGAGAGAAGTACGAGCTCAATCAAAGCCGGACAATGATTATCTGGGATCCAGACAAGTGCGCCATCAACGACGAACTGCGCATCGCTAACTACCTGGGTCCCTGCAACGACGGTCAGTAAAATGCTTGGCCGCCACATTCGAATCACGAATAACACGAATGGGCGAATTTCACGAACGTTGTCCCGTCATTTTTGACCAAATCCGTGCCATTCGTCGCTTCGCGATATTCGTGTTTCAAAAGTGTCCGGTAATGAATTCACAGGGGATATGCATGTCTTGTCAACGATAAGGAGCACTGCCCAACCATGATGATACCACTAAAGGTCGAAAAGCGTTTGGCCCCCTCTCGCACGGCCGGTTTCCTGGTGCCTTTTATCTCCCTCTTGCTGGCTCTGGTTTTCGGGGGGGTCATTTTGTTGGTGGCCGGGGCCAACCCACTGACCACTTATAAAGCCATGTTCCTGGGAGCCTTCGGCAGCAAGTACAGTCTGTCGGAGACGATGGTTAAGGCGATCCCTCTGATGCTGTGCGGGCTGGGGGTCTCTATCGCCTTCCGCATGTTGTTCTGGAACATCGGGGCCGAGGGGCAACTGGCTGTGGGTGGGATCGCCGCCGCCGGGGTGGCCCTTTTCTGGGCCGACGGATTGCCAGAGGCGCTGCTTTTGCCGACCATGTTCGTGGCCAGCTTCGTGGCCGGGGCGCTGTGGGGGCTGGTGCCGGCCCTGTTGAAAGCCTTTATCCGTGTCAACGAGATCATCACCACTCTGATGATGAATTATATCGCCATCCTCTGGGTAGAGTATCTCTTCTACGGCCCGTGGAAGGATCCGGCCGGCTATGGCTTCCCCGGCACGGCCCAGTTTCCCGAGGCGGCCTGGTTGCCGCGTTTGCCAGGCACCCGGGTTCACCTGGGGCTGACTTTTGGAATTGTGGCTGCTGTCTTTATCTGGCTTGTCATGGGACGCACCAAATGGGGCTACGAAATTCGGGTCATCGGCGAAAACCCCCGGGCGGCTAGCTACGCCGGCATAAGTTTGATGCGGAACATCATTTTGGTGATGATTCTCAGCGGCGGCCTGGCCGGGTTGGCAGGCATGGCCGAAGTGTCTGGCATCTCCCACCGCTTGCAGAAGGGCCTGACGGTAGGCTACGGATATACGGCCATCATCGTGGCCTGGCTGGGCAAGCTGAACCCGTGGGGCGTGCTGCTGGTGGCGATTTTGTTGGCCGGCCTGCTGGTAGGGGGCGATCAGATTCAGATCACCATGCAGCTCCCGGCCGCCGTGGCTCTGATCTTGCAGGGGGCTATTCTCTTCTTCATGTTGGGAGGTGAACTCTTCACCCGTTACCGTCTGCGATTGGAATGGATGCCCGCTGAGCAAGCTCTCAGCCCACCGCCAATTGGAGGAAGGGGAAGCGAACCATGAGTCTCATCACTTCCGTCTTGTCTCTGCTCTTCACCCCGACCACCCTGGCCGTCACCATCCGAGGCGGCACATCGCTGCTATACGCTACTCTGGGTGAGATTTTCACCGAACGTTCGGGTATCTTGAATCTGGGGGTGGAGGGGATGATGATTATGGGAGCTGTGACCGGCTTTGCGGCGGCCTTCAGGACAGGCGACGTCTGGGCCGGGGTGATTACCGGCACAGTGGTAGGCGGGCTGCTGGCTCTGATTCACGCCTTTTTGACTATCACCCTGCGCGCCGATCAGACAGTCAGCGGTCTGGCTCTGACCCTTTTCGGCAGCGGGTTGGCCAGCTTCCTTGGCCAACGGCTGGGCCCCGGTGGCACACCTCTGGTCGGTCAGATTGGCCCCAAATTTGAGAAGTTGCCTATACCCGGTCTTTCGGCTATCCCTTTCTTCGGCCAGGCTCTCTTTCAACAGGACGTCCTGGTGTATGCCATCTACCTGCTGGTGCCCCTGGCCTGGTACTTCCTTTACAAGACCCGCCCAGGGTTACACTTGCGGGCGGTGGGTGAGAACCCTCAGACGGCCGATGCGATGGGGGTCAATGTGGCCGGTATACGCTATCTGTACACCATCGTCGGGGGGATGTTGGTGGGGCTGGGTGGAGCCCATCTCTCCCTGGCCTACACTCCCGGCTGGACCGAGGGCATGACTGCTGGCCGGGGCTGGATTGCCATCGCTCTGGTCATTTTCGCCACCTGGGACCCGGTGCGCGCTGTGGTGGGGGCTGTCCTCTTTGGGGCGATCAATGCCGTTCAGCTCCGCTTGCAGGCCCAGGGGACAACTATCCCGGCCGCTTTCCTCAATATGATGCCTTACGTCTTCACCATCCTGGTGCTGGTGGTCATCACCTGGTGGGAGGCTTTCAGTCGGCGGGTGGGCGCGCCGGCCGCCCTGGGTTTGCCTTACGTGAGGGAGGAGAAAGGATAGAACGGGGG
>JAOZOT010000086.1:8264-10804 GCA_029933115.1 Anaerolineae bacterium
CACCCCCGCGCCCCCGGCCCTGGCGGGCAGTCATCACCTGGTGGGAGGCTTTCAGTCGGCGGGTGGGTGCGCCGGCTGCCTTGGGCTTGCCTTACGTGAGGGGGGAGAAAGGATAGGGACGGGGGCTAAATTCAGTGCTATTGGCTGATGATTGCATCCAATGTAGCCTGGTCATTGGGCAAACGGCCGCCATCCCCGTCAAAGACGGGCAGGCGCTGCATTGTCTCCAATAGATACATGCCCACCGCTATTTGATATTCCCCGGCCGGCATATCTGCGGGGAGGGGCAACTCATGTTCGTCTTTGACGACCTCGCCTCTGTCCCACAAAGAGGTAGGATATGCTCCTCCACAAGGCTGGCTGTCCCATTGGGCCAGAATCTGTCCTTCTTTGTCGGTTAGGTGCACAAAAACGGTATAATCCCTGTCCATCTTTGACAGCGCCTGCCAGTAAAGCCTCAAGGACAATGTCTCCCCCTGCTCCTTTATCCCGTCCATTTCGTAGCCTACCAATGCCACCTCGCCGCCCAGTTCAAAGTGCAATGGCCTGCCAACGGCGTACTCAGGCTGCTTCTCCGGCTTGATTTTCAGGCGGCCAAAGATGGCGTTACGGCCGGTGGGATTCCCCTCTGCGTCGAGGACGTACAGGTGTTCCTGTGCCAGGTCAGCGGTGAAGAGCGCCACGCTAACCCGCCCTAGACAAGGAGCCGGGGCGTTGGGTGAGACAGGCACCCAATAGGTCTCGCCGAAGATGTCGCCCGCCCGCCACAGGGAGGTAGCAAAATTGCCCCGACCTGGATAGATGTTCACCCCTCCGTACTCCTCATAATCCGGGCCGAGAACTTTTACCGCTACGGTGTAATTGCGCTCCATCTCGCTCAGGCAGCGCCAGTAAAGAGTAATAGCGATGGCCTGCCCGGCCCTGACCCTTCCCTGGCCCACATCGTAGCCCAGGAGTTCCGCTCTGTTGCCAAAGTTGATGTGTAAGGGGTTTGGGAGACGTTGGACATCGGCCAGGGGGAGAAGGGGAGGAGGGGCATAGGCCGGGCGGATGTAGCGGAAAGGGGTGATGAGGGCCAAGGCGAACATACCCACGCTGACGGCGGCAACCAGCGCCCTGGTGGAGTGTTTGGGCCCCAATTGAGTCAACCCCAGGATGAGCAGCAAGCTGACAGCGGGCATAGCCACCAGCACGTAGCGGCCCTTGATGAGAGCCCGGTGCATCAACAACTCGCGGTAGGTAGGCAGAGCGATGGCGCAGAGGAGATCGAGCGCCAACAGGCAAACGAGTATCTTCGCCAGGCTCACAGCGGGTCTGCGGAACATGAACACGGTGAGACCGAGGGCTCCGGCCAGGGAGAGGAAACCGAAAAACCAGTAGACCCAGACTTCAGCCCCCACGTTGCCCCAGCCGAAGGAAGCCCAGAAGGTGTAGAACCCGTAACGCAGAGCGCCGGGAATCAGATGCCAGGGCAACTCGTCCAGGTGCGGGAGGTGGCGTCCAACGCCAAGGAGGTAGCCCTGAAGGGGCCAGAAATAGCGAGCGGCCAGTTGCTCCATCCAGGGGATCCTGGTGAGCAGCCACCAGCCGACAATGAGTGTCCCAGCCACACTGCCCCAATCGAGGAGGGAGGCGAGCAGGCCCTTCGCCTTCGACTCTCGTGCGATAACGATGGCTCCCCCGGTGACAACCACAGGGACGAGGGCCAGAGTGGTGTATTTGGAGGCGATGCCCAGACCCACTCCCAATGCCAGGAGAAACAGGTCCAAAGGGCGAGGCCCTCTCGCCACCGCCCTGACTATCAAGAGCAGCACAAAGGAAGAGACAGTAACCGCCAGGATGTCGTTGTTCACAATGCTGCCGATGAACAGAAACTGGGGGGCAAAGGCGTTAAAGGCCATGGCCCCCAGGGCGATCTCCGGGCGGTGGGGGAAAATCAAGCGGCCGGTGAGATAGGTGGCCCAGACAGCGGCCGTGCCGAGCAGCACCGACACCAAACGCGCCACGTGAACGGCCAGGACGGTGCCCCGATAAGGGAAGTGTTCCACTTCCGGATCGTGGACGGCGACGTTCACGCCTCCTTCACCTGTTCCCGTAAAGGCGTAAGGGTTGACCACCGGCCTCAGGCCGTCGCTAGTGTCAATCCAACAAGTGGCCAAAGCACCGAGCACGTAGTAGAGGGGTGGCTGAAACGATTCGTCTAGCATCCCCTGCTCGGCAACGAGTTGTTGGCCGGGTTGGGGAAGGGTCCGTTCGACGACCAGGTGTTGAATGTATCTATAGTGGGCCCATTCATCGTGGCCCTCCCAGAGAGGGATGATGACGCTATAGAGCGCGCCCAGGGTAAAGTGGGCCACTAATATTAAAATCATCAACTGATGCGTTCCAAAAGCGGCCTGTAATTTTCCCCATCGTCTCATAGCCACTGTCCCAACGAATTATATCAGACTCGCGACTCGTCGGCAAACTTTTCAACCTGTGCAGTTAAATCCGCTCGGTCGCAAGCCGCCCCGAGTTAATGAGCCTTAAAGAAATTATCC
>JAOZOT010000527.1 GCA_029933115.1 Anaerolineae bacterium
CCGCTGTCTGGCTTCCAGGCCAACGGCGGGCAGACAGTGCTGGGTGGGGCTCGCCTGATGGCCGCTCAACTCAACAAAGCCGGCGGACTTTTGGGCTACACCGTCAACGTAGTGGGCGTTGATGACGAGTCGGATTCAGACGTGGCAGTGGAGGTAGCAGAGCAGATCAAAGCCGACCTCCAGGCAGGCAAAAAAATCATCGGCGTGGTGGGCCACTACAACAGCGGCCAGACCTTGGCGGCTATGGAGGTCTACAAAGACCTGCCCCTCATCGTCATCACCCCTACAGCCAGCGAGATCTCCATCACCCAGAAAGGCTACACCAACTTTTTCCGCGTCAACGCCAACGACGCCGTCCAGGCACGGGTGGACGCAGAGTTTCTGGTGAATACTGTGGGAGCCCGCCGGATAGCGGTAGTCTACAACGACGATCCCTACGGGATCGGGCTGGGCAAACTCATGGCTGAGAACCTGCGCCGCCTGGGCGCCGAGGTAGCCGTTGAACTCCAAGTGGCAGTAGAGCAATCGAGCTTTGCCGAAGAAGTCAAAAAGATTGCAGAGGCGAATCCTGAGGCCATCTTCTACGGGGGGTATGAGATCGAGGCCCCCTACCTGCGGGCCGAGTTAGTCGAGGCGGGCATTACCATCCCCTTCCTGGCCAGCGATGGGGCCTTCCTGGCAGCCACCATTGACGAGGCGGCCGGAACGGCCGAGGGAATCTATGTCAGCGCCTTCGGGCCAACCCCCGCGCAAGCCGTTGACGAGGCCTGGATAAAAGAGTACCAAGAAGTCGAGTACCGCAACCCGGATACTTACAGCATCAATGGCTACAGCGCCCTAGCCGTGCTGGCCGAGGGAATCAAGAAGGCAGGCACCGTTGACGACGCGGCCCGAATAGCCAAGGCCATCCGTGGCCTGGACTTCGAAACCCCTATCGGCCACATCTCCTACGATGCCCAGGGTGACCTGCGGAATCCCCAGATCTACATCTTCCAGGTCCGTGGCGGAGAATTTGTACAAGTCTACCCAGAATAGCCCGTCCACTGTGGCTCGTAGTGCAAGCTTCAGCTTGTCGCTGGCTCGTAGTGCGGGCTTTAGCCCGTCCACTGGCTCGTAGTGCGGGCTTTAGCCCGTCCGCAGGCTCGTAGTGCGGGCTTTAGCGCCCACCACGAACAGGGGGGGGGTGCAGGGCACGCTTATCTTGACATTATTGTTTCGCGAGAGGTGCGACGCACTACATTCTCTTGATTCAAAGACGCGTCGCACCTTACTCTATTTCTTGACAACGCACCCGGTTTGTGATATAATTCACATGAGAACGCAGCCATGGCAAGCTCGTTTAAAATTTAGAGTCCTGGAAGGGGTAAAGACCATGCCGTTTAAAGTAATTGACAAGAAAGATATGGCCTCCTTCGTGACAAGCCTCATGGAGGAGAGAGAAGTAGTGGGGCCGGTAGCCAAAGATGGCAAGTTTGTCTTCAGTCCAATAAACGACTATTCCCAACTGCGTCTGGACTACAACATCACCTTGTTACCCCCCAAGAAGTATTTCCTCCCGCAAGAAGAGCCCATCCTCAAGTACAAGCTGGGGGAGGCGATGAGGAGCGAGCCGGTGATTGAGGCCGAACCCCGCGTTATCATTGGCGTGCACCCCTGCGACATCAACGCCATTTGGCTCCTCGACCTGGCTTTTTCCACCGACAATCTGGACACCAACTATATGGAAAAGCGCAAAAAAGCTGTCATTATCGGCCTCGACTGCAACGAGCCCTGCGATGAACACTCCTTTTGCAAAAGCATGGGTAGCCTGACAGTAGAGGGCGGGTATGACCTGTTTCTGACCGACATTGGGGACGCCTACGTGGTGGATTACGGCTCGCCAACGGGGATGGAACTTTTGGCCAGGCACAAGGTGGCGCGAGAGGCGACCGAGGCAGACATGGCTCGCTTCAGAGCCGTTCAAGACGCCAAGTGGCCCAAGTTCACCTACAAGCTAGAGATGAACGTCAGCGAGCTGCCCAACCTGTTGGCGATCAGCTACGACAACCCCCTCTGGGAGGAGCTGGGAGAAAAGTGCCTGGCCTGCGGATCCTGTACACTGGTTTGTCCCACCTGCTATTGCTTCGACGTTGTAGACAGGCTGGCCCTCAACTTGAAGGAAGGAGAGCGCCTGCGCCGCTGGGACTCCTGCCAACTGCCCGAATTTGCCACCGTGGCGGGGGGAGAGAATTTCCGCAAAGCCCGAGCCGAGAGGCAGAGACATCGCTTCTTCCGCAAAGGGAAATACCTGACAGAAATGTTCGGCAAGATGGGTTGCGTGGGCTGCGGGCGTTGTGTGCGCTCCTGCCTGGTGCACATAGACCCTGTTGAAGTGTACAACACGCTGAGACGTACCTGCACTCCTGGCGGCTGGGCTCAGCGAGAGGTGGCAGCGTACCAACAAAAATCTTGATATTGAGACCTTCGGGACTTCTGAAATCCTGAGGGTCTGGGAGGCTGGATATGACGGATCAAGGTATAAGCTCTCTTTATCAGCCCACCCTGGCTGAGGTGGTGAAGATAGAACAACTGACCGAGAAAGAGAAACTCTTCACTCTGTATCTGAAAGACGGGCGTGACCTGGGACATCAGGCTGGCCAGTTCGTGGAAGTCTCGGTCTTTGGCATCGGCGAAGCTCCCATCTCTGTTACTTCCTCGCCCACCCGCAACGGCACTTTTGAGCTGTGCGTGCGCGAGGTTGGAGATGTAACGGGGGCTTTGCATCGCCTGAAGCCAGGTTCCACAGTGGGCATCCG
>JAOZOT010000528.1 GCA_029933115.1 Anaerolineae bacterium
TACCCTTAAAAAGTCTGTAGTTTGACCTCGGTAGGCGGTGATGGTATAATCAAGTTCACGGAGGTGCTGGTTGCTGTCCAGGGGATTGATTCTGGCCTCGGCTTCGCCGCGTCGGCGACAACTCTTCTCGCTGCTGGGGGTGCCTTTCACCTCGTTGGCGGCGGGTGTGGAAGAGAATCGTGGCCGTGGGGAGAAACCAGAGGAGATGGTCTGTCGCTTGAGCCGGGCCAAGGCAGAGGCGCTGGCGAGAGATCATCCCGAAAAGTTGATCGTCGCCGCCGACACCATCGTCGTGGTGGACGGCCGGGTGCTGGGCAAACCGGCCGGCGCTGACGAAGCAGTGGCCATGTTGCGAAAGCTGCGCGGCCGAGAGCACCTGGTTTTCAGCGGGCTTACAGCCCTCGACCCTTCCGGCGGGCAGCGGGCCACAGAGTTGGTCCAGACGACGGTTTGGATGCGGCCCTACACCGACGAGGAGATCTCCCGCTACGTGGCCTCGGGCGACCCGCTGGACAAAGCCGGAGCCTACGCCATTCAACATCGAGAGTTCAGCCCCGTGGCCTACATCCAGGGTTGCTACGCCAGCGTCATGGGGTTGCCCCTCTGCCACCTGGGGCGGGCTTTAGGTCGCCTGGGGCTGGCCTTGCCGGTGGACGTGCCCCGCGTCTGCCAGGACTTTACCGGCCACCGCTGCTTTGTAGCAGAAGTCACGTTCTCCCTTGCCGGGAGGCCAAATTCTGGTTTGATGGAGGTACAATGACCAGAGAATGTAACCAGCAAGCCAACTTGGACCAATGCACCTGCACCTATGAACCGTGCTCGCGCAAAGGCATCTGCTGCGAGTGCATCCGCTATCATCTGCGGCACAACGAGTTGCCGGGCTGCGTGTTCCCACCAGAGGTAGAGCGCACTTACGACCGCTCCTTCAAGCGTTTCGTGATGACCTACAGCCGCTAGAGGAGCTCGGGGGGAGGGGTGGAGCGATGAGGAGAGTTTTGTTGACCCTGGCAGTCGTGATTATGTTCCTCGCAGGCTGCGAGGTGACCCCACCTCCTCCTACTTCTCCCCCTGTACTGCCGCCACCGCCGACGTCACTGCCATCGCTGGCCCGACGCATCCTGCCTTCCAGCGCCCAGGTCACCCTTGATGTGACCATCGAAGTGGACCTCGACGAGGACAACTTGCCGGTGAAGGTGGTCATCACCGAAGTCTTCACCCCCTGGAAGGTAGTGTCCATTTTCGGGCCGTTGCCGCCGATCCGCCAGGAGGCCGACCGGCTGGTTTGGGAATTGATTGGCCCCAATCTGGCCGACACCAGATTGACCTACGTGGTCAAGCCCCCGTGCCAGCTCACGGAGAAAGCCATGCGTTTCTCGGCCGGTGGCGAGGTTGCCTACACCGACGCAGCGGGTGTGACGGTGGTGCAGCCCATCGCCGGCCCCGGCTCCCTTTTCGTTGTGCCGGCCATCTGTCCGCCCACCTCACCTCCGCCTACAGCCACTCCCACCCCTCTCCCCTCTACTCAAACTCCGACTTTTACCCCACCTGCTACCCTCACACCGACTGCTCTGCCGACGGGCACTGCCACGCCGCTGCCGACGGCGAGCCCGACGGCCACCGCCACCCCAACGGCCTCACCTACCCCCACTCCTACCCCCACCCCCCGGCCGACGGTGGACCTGGGCATCTCCGTACCGGCAGGGTTCCGGGTGGATTTGTACGCGGAAGGATTGGACAATCCGACTTCTCTGGCCTTCGGCCCTGACGGCCGGCTGTACGTGAGCCAGTTGAACGGACGCATCTCAGCCGTCACCGACGCCGATAACGACGGCCTGGGCGACCGCGTGGAGGTGTTTGCTGAGGGATTTGCTTCTCCGTTGGGGCTGGCCTGGCGCGGGGGTGAGTTGTACGTCAGCAGCCGGGGTACGGTCAGCGTGGTGCGCGACACCGACGGCGACGGGCGGGCCGACGTCCGCAACGACATCATCACCGGCCTGCCGAGTGGCCGCCATCAGACCAATGGGTTGGCCTTTGGCCCCGATGGCCGGCTCTACATCGGGCAGGGCTCTACTGATGACCACGGTGAGGACGGCGTCACACCTCTGGAGGCCAGCATCCTGCGGGCGAACCATGATGGCACGGACCTGAGAGTCTACGCCAGTGGCCTGCGCAATCCTTACGATCTGGCCTTTCACCCTGTGACGGGTGAACTCTTTGCTACTGACAACGGGCGCGACACCCCGGCCACGGGTGTCTCCGACGAATTAAACGTCGTCATTGAGGGTGGACACTACGGCTGGCCCGATTGTTGGGACGTCGGTGAGGGCGACCGTTGCGAAGGGACGATCCCGCCGGTGGTAGAGCTGCCAGAGCACTCCTCGGCCGATGGCCTGGCTTTCTACACCGGCCGCCTGTTCCCGCCCCAATACGAGAATGTTTTGTTCGTCGCCCTGTGGGGGGCCCACTCTGATCCAACCGTCGGCAGAAAGGTGGTGGCTGTGGTCCTGAACAATCCAGGGACAGGCTGGCAGGGCACCGTCTACGATTTCGCTTTTGGCTTTGTCAATCCCCTGGACGTGACTGTGGGGCCCGATGGCGCTCTCTATGTGGCCGATTTCGGGGCGGGGAGGGTTTACAGAATATCGGTGCTGTAGGGCTCTGTCGAAGGGCGATTTCTCGCTAGCCGGTGACCCTCCCGCAGGGTTCGCCACCTGCGGGAGGGTGAGATACTCCGACACTTTTGGGATATACCCAAGTACCGAGGCGAGTTTGACAGAGGGGGCAGGGCAGGG
>JAOZOT010000087.1:0-1282 GCA_029933115.1 Anaerolineae bacterium
GCTACAGCTAAGTGGGATAGAGAGCAGGCTGAACAAGCAGCCAGTGACAAGTACCATGAGTTAGTGAACATTCCACTAGGAATGAAAAGTGGAATAGTTAATGACTCAGTAACTCAAGCTGAGGTAGATGCTATGCAACTAACTGAACCAGAACAAGCCACTGTTAACTTACATATACAGAAACAAATAAAAGGATTAAAGCTATCTGCTAGTGACGAGACTAAAGCTATAGAAAACTTGTACCATAAAACCGGTATAGACTCAGATACACTGGATAGGATTACTAAGGCACAAGATAACGCTAAGCCTAAAGGCGCTGAGTATTATGATGCGATGTCAGGATTTACTAATAAGGGTATACAAGCTAAGTTAAAAGCCCAAGAAAACCTCGGTAAATCTGTGACTAAACAGTATGAAACCGGTAAGTTCAGTGAAAGTCCGTACGAAAGAGCACTAGCCGCTAAAGCACAATTAGGTATGGTTCCAAAAGACGTTAGAGAAGAACTACAAAGAGCAGAACTAGCTGATGCTGAGGCTAAAAAGTTAGTGACTGTAGAAGATAAAGCTAGATTGAAGAAGGCTAATAAACTACAAGAGGACATAGATAAAGTTAAAGTTAAACTTGGTGCATCACTAGATGCTAGTGGTGTTAAAGGTAAAGCATTGGCAGTAGCAGGTAGGCAGGTGTATGGTAGACTAAACCAGAAGGATAGAAAATCCGCTGTTAGCCTAGTTAATTCGGCTGTGTCAGGGTTAAAGGACATTAACCCTGACGATAAAAAAGCAGTGGAGAAGGCAGTTAGTACGTTCTACGAAGGTGTAGCAAGCACCACCAACATAGGTAAAGACCAATTACACGCCATGGTAATAGCTAGGTTAAACTCATCTAAAGCATGGTTGTTCGGCGATGATACAGTAGAATTCGATAGTAGTCCAGTAACGGCGGCAGAGATAGATGCTACGTCCGGCTACGCTAGAGGTGGCAGTAAGAAAGACTCAAATAAAACATCAGCACTAAGAGAACAACTAGCTACGCTAACAGCTAAGTATAATTCAGCTAATGTAGGCCCAACTGATACCAGTAGAGGAGGTATGATAGCTAGGTTGAGAGAGCAGTTAGTTCCGAAGAAAGCTGCTAGTGACTCAAGTACTAATAGTTCAACAGTAATACAAGATAAGGTAGTTGCCCCACTAGTTGCTAAGGTGAGACAAGGAGACTCCAGTATATTTAAGTCAAGTAAGTATAACGGAGTGCAAGTGTTGACGGTTGACCCAGTTAAAA
>JAOZOT010000087.1:1382-5198 GCA_029933115.1 Anaerolineae bacterium
AGCTCCTAGTGCACCTGTGCCGGTGGCTGAGGTTAAGAACAAACCTGTACCAGGTTACCAACTATTAGCAGATAACTTAATAAAATCAGGTAAAGAGGTAGGGGCTATGTTATTTGGTAAAATGCTAGAAGGGGATTCACAGGATGTTAAAACAGCTGTAGCACTAGCTAATAATTCACTAGCTGGTATGGTTCAGATTGTAGGTTCCCCAGTTAGTGCAACTAAACACTTTACAGACCTATTCTTATACGGTAAAAGTCAAGGATCAGCATTTGATAGACACGCAAAACAAGCACATGAAATAGCTGTGAGTGAGTTAGAAAAGAGTGGGATCACTGACCCAACTCAGCAACAAATCATTACAGTTGTTAGTGACCTGCTAACTCCAGGGGGAGTGGCAAAGTTAGGTAACACAGCAAAGACTATGTATAACATGGCAACAAGAGTAGTAGTTCCTAAGATGGCTCCAAAGTCGTCTATAGTAAACTTAGCTGAGTCAGTTCGTAGTAATCGTGTCCCTACTAATATTCGTCCAATGGGCTCAGGAAACAAAGGAACTACAGCAGGTTTCGATGCAGCCCAACGGGCTAAACAAGCAGGTATTAACCAGACTGGTAGGCAGGGAGATACTGTGATAAACGCTGCTGCAACAAGTAGAAAAGACAATGCTATAGCTATCGCTGAACAGGTAAAAAGTATACAGCAAAAAATTAATGTAGCCGAAAATACGAAAAGTCCTGCGAGTAGGCTAAAAGCTAAAGAGCTGAAGAAACTTAAAGAGCAACTCTCAGAATTGAGAATGGCACAATAACTAAGCAGTAGTTAATCACAACTTAGGTAGTATGTATACATACTAAAACTACCTAAGGGGTAATAATGAACTACGAAGAGATGTTAGCTAATAGCTACTATGATACCACATTCGAACCAGAAGAGATAAGTCCACTAGAGGCTAAAAGAGAAAGACTAAAACAAGCTACTTATAATAAACGAGGTAGACTAAATCCAGAACAAGCTAATACTAAAAGTGCAGCAGAATTACAACAAATGCTAAGCGATGCAGCAGATGCACAAGTGTATACTAGAGACGACGGAACAAAATATCAAATAGACTACCACATAGATCCAACAACAGGACTAAGCCAAGGACAGACGGAAAAAGAATATACAGCTACTAACAGGTATGGTGGGTTCGATACTAGAAACCTATACATAGATAATACACTAGAAGGTAACTACAAGTTAGGACTAGCTAGAAGTGATAACTCAGACCCATTCGGACAAAGATATGCAGACAAACGAGCACAAGGTAGTTATGATGGTAGACCAGGCCCTAGAGGTGTAACACCAGAGGATGGTGCACTAATGGATATAGAGCTACCAGAAAAGATGGCTACACAGTTCGAGTACGATGTACACTCAAATCAAGGACAGATTAATAGTAGAGCAGCAGGCTCAACTATACAAGACTACGCAGACCATCATGATGAGTTTGGGTCAGGATTAAGTGAATACACTACACCAGAAGCACCAATGTGGAACATAGATGCTACGCAAGGTGATAAGTTAGGTAAAGATACCTACATGCCGAAGATACCAGTAACAACTGAAACACAGGTAGCAGCAATAAATGCAGCACTAGCAGAAACAAGTGGAGGTACATCGAGTATAGGTAACGCTGTAAGTGCTGTTGGTTCAACAGCAGGTACTGCTATGCTACAAACAGCTGATATGGGAGTGGAAGCGCTGCAATGGCTAGGTAATAAAACAGGGTTCGATGTACTGTCATCAGATGGTGAAGGTATGTGGACAGATGAGAATATCAAGAAGGGGATGGATGAAACATTCGGTTATGACAGAAAAGCTACACAAGAGCTAGGTGAAAACGCTAAAGCACAATTCACTAAGCTATATGATAGTGGAGATACTAGTGGATTAGCTGAGTTTGCACTAGATGCAGTGACAACTCCAGAGCTATATGGTGAAGTAGTTGGATTCATGATAGGACTGATACTACCAGGTGGAGTAGCTAAGAAAGGTGTACAAGCAGCAACAGGTACAGCCAAAGCAGCTAATGCGTTAGTAGTTGCTGATAAGACGGGTAAGCTGACTAAAGCTAAAGCACTAGCTCAAGTAGAAGCTAAGAAAGGAACTAGTTACAAACTAAGCTTACTAGTTGCTGGAGAACTAGGTACAGCTAACTACGCAGCACAAGTTGCAAGAGATAGTAACGAAGAGTATAAGAAGTTGTACGGTGAAGATATGAGTCCAGAGAGGTACGCTGGAGCATTCACACTAGGAATGATAAGTGGTAAACTAGATGCTGTAATGGGTAAAGCTGTAATGACAGGTAAAGATGCTGCAAGTAAAGCAATACAAGCTGCAATCAAAGTAGCTCCAGAAGCACAGGCCAAAGGAATAATAGCAGAGGTAGCTAAGGTAACAGGACTAACTGTAGCAAAAGTAGCCGGTGCAATAGTTGAAGAGGGTACTACTGAGGGAATACAAGCTGGTATAGAGAAAGTAGCTGCTCAGTATAAAAGTGGCGAAGATGGCAAATCAGTAGGTGAAGTACTGACAGATAGGGACAATGTAATAGGTATAGGTACAGAAGCACTATTAGGAGCAGCAGGTGGTGCTCAAATGAGAGGTGGTGGATTAGCTGTAGAAGCAGTAAAAGGTAGCAAGGATAAAATTGAGACTAAACTAGAAGAGCGTAAATATAAAGGTAAGAGTGAGGAAGAAGTAGCTGAGATGAAAGCAGACAAAGCTACTGATAATGAAGTTGAGGTGTCACTAGGTAGTCACGCAGAAGCATTCGAAGAGCTACTGGCTCAAGGTAATGTAGATGTTAGTGGTAAGGTACTATCGAAGATGGATACTATGGTTAACGAGATAGCCGACCCAAAAACTAGACAAGCTGCACAGAGAAGACTAAAGAAGCTAGAAGATAGACACGAGTTGATAATAGAAAGTCAATATCAAACAGCTGCAGAAGGTGGCGATGTACGAGGTAGTGAGGACAGTCTACGGTCAATAATAAGACATATGCACGCAAGAAGAGCTAACACAGACTACACAGATGAAGAAGACACACTGGTACTAGAGAACTTGCAGAAAGCTGCGATAGCTGAAGGTATAAGCCAAGAAGCTATAAACAAGATAGTTAAGCAAGAACAAGAGATTAGTATGGCGCTAACTACGTACACAGCTAAGCTAGCTAATAGTGGACATAGAAGTACACAGGAAGTTAATGCTGATGTGATACAAGGTGAACGTGGCGCAATTAAAATGGCATACAGGTTATCGGATGCACTAGCCAGTAATGACTCCGTAGAAGCAGAAAACGCACTAGTAGACTTCGGTAGGTTAAGTAGTAATCAGACAGCTAAAGTAGACAGACTAACTAAAGGTAAGACCACCACCACAGATATAGTTAGTGAAAGAATAGTATCACTAGCTAATACAGTAGGTGCTAGTGAGGCTGAAGTAGCATGGGAGCTAGCTAGGTTAAACGGAGTAATAACTGAGAAGCCAGCTGGTATAGCTGATGTAGAACTGACAGAGCAGCAAGTAGCGCTATTCAATGATAGAGTGGAATTCAACTACGCTAAGGAGCAGTCTAGCGATGCAGTAATAGCTAGTAATAAAGGTAAGTACGTAGTTAACCCAAAAGAGATGACTAGGCTAGCTATGAATAAAGTACTAGGTACTACAATAAAAACCAGTATAGATAAGTTAAGTAAGCAGATAGAACTAGAGTCAGGAGTAATAGCTAACTTGCTAGATGCAGCACAAAGTGAAGCATCAGAAGAG
>JAOZOT010000087.1:5298-7173 GCA_029933115.1 Anaerolineae bacterium
CATCAATAGGATGCTGGCTGATGGTGAGTTCGAAGAGTTAGATACTGAAGTAATAAAAGAGTTAAGAGGTAAACAGAGTACAGATGCTGAAGCTAAGAAGCTAGTAGATACATACTATGCAATGAGCAGTGTAGTGACATTAGAAGAGTTAATAGATGCAGGTACAGAAACTAAAGAAGTACTAGATAAAAGAATAAAGAAGCTAGATCCAAAAAAGGTACTAACAGGCAAGTGGGCAGATAGGATAGCCACACTAGGTAGTAGACAAGAGAAGGCTACTGAGACTAAAGAAGAAGCTAGGGTAGATGCTAAAGAAAGAATAGCTGAGGTACAAACTAAGTTAGAGTCAATCAAGGAAGAAGATAGCCAATACAAAGCTGACATGAAGATAGTTAGTGATGGTATAAATACTACTAAAGAAGTAATAGCTACACTAAAAACTGATAAAATAGCAATCAAGAAAAGATTGGCTGAGATTGATAGCGAGCTAGACTCAGTAAATACCAAGTACAAAGAAGCAGAAGCTAGACTAGATAAAGCTAAAAATACTACTACTAGCACACTAAAAAAGACATTAGCTAGAATTATAGCTAAACTGAAAGCACTAATGACTAAGTTCGAGAGAGCGTTTAATAATCTACAGGATGAGAGAGTTGAGCTACTAGCTAAGCTAGGAGAGATTAGTAAACAATTAGATGCAGAATATGAGTCTAAGAAAGAATTGATGGAAGAGTCAAAGCAGATAGCAACTGATAGAGGTATGCTGAAAGAAATGGCTACTGAGCTACGAAGTGAGTTACCGAACTTGGAGTACAGAGGATGGATACTAAAAGATACAAATAATACTATACCAGCATTGAGCTTAGGTAAAGTACTAGGTCCAGTAGCTAATGCACGAACTACACTAGGTAAGATGGCAGTAGCTAATATGGAAGAAGCTAAGGTTACTACTAAGATAGCTAATGAAGCAGTTAAGATATTGGAAGATGTACTAGTACAGATAGGGAATACTGCAATACCTACAGGTACTCCTGGTGAGTTCACGTCACCACAGTCAGACCTACGGAAAGAGGATCCAGCTAATGCACTAGTGTTCACATCAGAGGGTAAAATAGATGCTAACGTAGCACTTGCAATAGCAGTAGCTAGTAAGAATATCATGGCAACTAGTATGGATTCACTAGCAGTAGCTACACCAACAGATGTAGCTAGAATACTGGGAGTGAGTAAAGATGATATTACACCAGCAGATGTAGCTAAGTACGGACCGTACGGAAAAGGTAGGTCGTACATAGCATCACAGTTAGCTGGAGATATACTAAGCCAACTAGGATTAGAAGTACTAGGTACGTCAGATGTGAATGATGGTCCAAGACTAAAAGCTGCACTAGGTAATATAGCACTGATGTACATGGAAGGTATGGAGTACATACAACCACTGGCAGATGCATCATACACAACAGAGGCAATGGGAATAGACTTGGAGTTAGATTCAGACTCAAAAGAGGGTCAACCAGAAGTAACGATGCAATTCGTGCAACTACACAACGACCTACGAGGTGAGGGAGTTCCACTAGCACCAAACAATAAAGCTGATGATATGGACTATATGTACGGTAGTGAGATAGATGAAGATGCTATGTTCGCTGATGAAGGTATGTGGGATGACGTAAACTACGAAGAAGATACTGAACACCCAGGTGAAGAAGTAAGTAAGAGTAAAGAGATTGAGCTAGAGCTAGAGAGCATAGCTGGTGAGATAGAGATTGAAACTAGAAGTAAGTGGCCAAGTCAGTACCCAGGTAAAGGTGATAGAGAAGTTATAATAAGAAACAACAGAGTAAGTGAGGCTACTGTAGCTAATACTAAAGCAAT
>JAOZOT010000087.1:7273-10700 GCA_029933115.1 Anaerolineae bacterium
CAGCTGATATGTACTTCAGTTACTTCCTAGCTAAGAATGGTAGAACTATGGTTAATGACCAGTCGCTGAATATACAGAGTGATAAACAACTACACAGGTTCCTGATACTAGATGCAGAAGCGATAGTGAATAGAGAAGTTAGTATGGACAACTTACTGAATACTCAGAAAGCAATAGCACAAGCATTCGGGTATGGAATAGATAAGCTAAACGATACAGGTACAGTGAAGTTCGCTGATACATTAATGAATATGCCAATTGATGAAGTACAAGGGTTGATGGATCAATTGATGAAAGGTGCTCACAAGATTAAAGTAGATGGGTTATCAGCTAAGGTAGGGATGGAGTTCATAGCCCAGATGCCAGTAGCAATAGCTACTATAAAGGCATACCAATTAGCTAAAGCTAATGGTGACAAGACATTCGAGAGTAGTTTAGCATTAGAGACAGATGGTAAGACAAATGGGTTTGCACTAAAGACACAGTTGTTCCCATTCCCAGATGAGGCTAAACACAGAGAGTGGAGTCAAAAAGCTGGAGTACTAATAGGTGAAGAGAAGATAGCTGAGGCAGTCGACGGGCCAACAGCAATGTTCGAGAAGATAGATGATAGTTACGAAACACTAATCAAGTCAGACGAGATGCCGAAGAACATGGAAGAGATGATAGTTAAAGTTAAGAAGGCAGAAGCTAAAGCTAGAAGAAGTGATAAGAAGAAAGCTAGTACACTACAAGTTAGTGACTACTTAAGCACACTAGCAGCAGGTAAGTCGAACTCAATTAAACCAATGATTGAAAATGGTAAGGTAACAGATGAAGGTAGGAACTTAGCTAAGCAACCATTTATGAAGGATAACTACGGTAGTGGTAAGACTTCACTGAAGAGGGGAGTTGGTGTAGACATGAGTAATAAGTTCGTAGATGCTGCACTACAAGGTATGAACGGCGGTAAGAAAGGCCCAGAGTATACAATAGTTATGGAGATGGTAGGTAGTAGAATGACTACAGAAGAACTACAAACTGCATTAATTCATAAAGGTGCTCAATCAGTAACAGTAGATGTGAAGACTGTAGATGGCGGTACAATGGAGATGAGATTAGACAGAGCTGTAGCAGCGATATACGCAGAGTCGTATGGGGTAGCTATGAGTGAGGTACTAGATACAGAGCTAAGTCACTTACACGACATCAATAACGTGATGAATAATTCATTCAAGATAATGTTCAGACTATACGAGAAGATGTACGATGCTAAGGTTAAAGAAGCTACTACCAAAGGTAAAGGTAGATTAACAGTAGATGCTGAGACTAAGATAATTAGAGAGTTGGCTAATGTATTCCCAGCTATACAAGGACCACTAAGTAAAGGTAGACTAGATGGAATAGCTATATTCGATGATGGTAATGCTGAAGGTAGTGATAAAGCTCAGACTAGAGTTAAGAACAAAGGACAGAAGTCATTCAGTGTACAGACAGTTAGGAAGAAGTTCAAAGAAGCTATGAGTGCTGGTTCAGTAATACCAATTCACTTCCTGGATGGTGCAATAATGGCTGTGATGATGAAGGATAAAAGATTCACAAATGTATTCGATGCACTGGTAATGAGCCCAGAAGATGCTGCTGCGTACTCGGTAGAGTACAATAGATTGTTTGCTAAGTTCACAAATGAGTGGGACTTGCTAGGGGCAATTAGTGACGCACTAGCTGAATCAATTGAAGCAGCTGGACCAAAGTTACTAGCTGAGATTAACAAAGAGAACTTCGAGCTAGGTACTGGACTGACATCAGGTGGCGGTAAACAGATGAAGTACTGGACAGGTAAGAAGTTCGAGCCAATTAGTTTGGTAGGTTACCAAGATAAGGTACAAGAGGCTGCAGTTGAGAATAAGAAGTTAGTAGATAAGTACAGATATGAGGATAGAACAACTCATCAGATGGTACTAGGTACTGACGGTGGACATACTGAGACAGGTAATGGTAAGCTGAAAAAGGATATACTAGGGTCACTAAAAGAGGTTACCGAGACGGTAGCACTAACTAAATCAATAGATGAACTAAACAAGTGTAAGGACTAATATGTCGTGTATAATAGAAAAAGCTAACAAAGTACTAAAAGTATTAAACGCAGGTAAGTACAAGAAGGATCCAGCAGCAATGAAAGCTGCTGAAGAGATCAGAGGGATGATAGCAGCTAAAGAAGAAGGCACTACAGACGCAAATAATAGTACCTACAGTAAGTTAGGAAGTAAAACTGCTACAGGTAATGTAGTACTAAAAAGTGTATATGGTAAAGCTGGAATAGCACACGCTAAGAATATTGGTGGAGTGTTCTCAATGAGGGTACAGAATTCGGATAAACACTTCGGCAACCCATTCAGTTCAGTAATAGATAAAGGACTGATAGCTACTAAAAGTACTAAAGAGAGTGTAGAGAAATATATAGATTGGGTACAGAATTCAACAGAGGACAGAGCTAAATGGATTAGAGGAGTACTAGATAGTGGAAAACTAAAAGGTAAGCCTGTAGTGTACTATAAAGAGCTAGGTGAGCCAAGCCATGCTACTGCACTAGACTATATGATCAATAATTGGGATGCTAAAGAAGGTAGTGCAAAGGCAAATGGTAGGCAAAATGCTAAGGTTACTAAGACAATGAAGCAGGAAGTACTAGACGCTAATTGGGTAATGCAAAGAGACAGGTTAAGTGAGAGTATCAAAGAAGTAACAGGAGTAGGGATATATGAAGACCCACAGCTGACACTAGACTTAGTGGAAGAGACGCTAACTGGTACTAAGGTGGCTCAAGTAGAGGCTTACTACATACCAGAGATAAATAGGATAACAGTACGTAGTAGATTGGATGATGTTGCCGGTAGTCAGAAAAAGATAAAAGGCGCACCCTTAGATATGGTAGTAGATGAAGTAGTTAGAAGTTCGTTCCCAGATGAGTCAAGAAGTGAAGCTGACGATAGGACTAAAGGAATACTAAAAGAGCTACATGAGATGTATGGTAGTGATGAAGGACTACTAGCACACGAATTGATACATGCAGCTACAACAAACTACATGAAGGCAAATCCGAATGCTGAAGCTACTAAACGATTGCACAAGTTGTTCAAAGAAGTGAAAAAGGAAGCTGATAAGCAAGGTGCATTTACAGCATGGAATGCAAATAGTAGATACTGGAAAGAAGATGTGTACGAATTCATAGCAGAAGGGCTGACTAACAAGAAGATAGCCGGTGCGTTGCTAAACACAAAAGTAGAAGGTTATGGAGGTAGGTTAGTAAACGCATGGTCAGAGTTCATGGAAACACTGATATCAATGGTAGGGTTGAGTAAACCCAAGATGGATACTGCATACGAAGTAATGCTAGATAGTGTAGTAAGTATGCTAGAAGCACAAGCTGAAAGATCAGGAAGCTACG
>JAOZOT010000529.1 GCA_029933115.1 Anaerolineae bacterium
GCTTGAAATTCACTTTGGCAGCAGACTGAAAGCCACCTCATGGGCATAGCCTTGGCGGGGATACCGCCTCAGCCTGCGGGAGGGTGAACCCCCGCGAATTATGAAAGGCTCTCGAGTTGTCCAAAAAAGGAGGTACTACTCACCTGCTCCTGCCGGATCGACGATCCGACGGGGGGTTGAACGCCTTTCCTGAACCTAGAAGCCGCGCAGTTCTTCAACGTAGGCAAACAAGGCGGCGGTGCCACCAGTATGCCAAAACAGCACCGTCTCGTCCTTATCAAAGGCGCCTTTGCGGATCAGGTCAATCAGCCCGGCCAAGGCACGCCCAGTGTAGACCGGATCTACCAGGATGCCCTCCGTCTGGGCCAGCAGGCGGATCGCTTCTCTCTCCGGTTCGGCGGGCTTGCCATAGCCTGCGCCCAGGTAGTCGTCGTTCACCTGAAAGTCGCCACGCGAGAAATGCAGGTCGAGGCCCAGGTGCCTGGCCGTGTCATTGGACAACTGCTCCAGAACCCCCATAAGGTCATCCACCTTGGAGGCCACGCTGATGCCCAGCACCTGCCCTCCAAAGCCGAAAGCCCTGGCTCCCACCGCCAACCCCGACTGGGTGCCCCCAGAACTGGAAGCGAAGACGATGTGATCTATGTTCAGATTCTTCTCCTTTAATTGCTCCATCAACTCTTCTATGGCTGCAACATAACCTGTAGCGCCCACCGGGGTTGAACCACCCACCGGGATGACGTAGGGCCTGCCCCCTGCGGCTCGTACTTCGTCAGCGACCCCCGCCATCACATCCAGCAAGCCTGTCCAGGTGACATCACCTACAAAGCGGACTTCTGCGCCCAGCAGGTCATCGAGCAGCAGGTTGCCATTCCACACACCGGGGTCACTGCCGGTCAAGGTCAGGATGCACTTGAGGCCACATTTGACGGCGGCGGCCGCCGTCTGACGGCAATGGTTGGATTGGGCGGCGCCGGCGGTGATGACTGTGTCGGCTCCTTCCTCCAGCGCATCGGCGAGGAGGAATTCTAGCTTGCGGGTCTTGTTGCCGCCGGTGGCCAGGCCGGTCTCATCATCACGTTTGACGAAGAGACGTGGCCCGCCCAGAGCCTCGCTCAGGCGAGGCATCTCCTCCAGAGGTGTGGGCAGGTGCCCCAATTTGATACGGGCCGGATAGTTTAACATAACTGCACCCTCCTTTCTCTATCAGCATTCAGAACCACCAAGACACCAAGGTCTTTTTTCCTCTTCATGCCTTTGCGTCTTGTGGTTAACCACCCCACCCAGGAAAGTGGAAGCCGCGCCGCCCTCGCCCGGTGAAAGCTTGCCGACCCAGACCTATGGTAATCTGGCCTGCTCTGGCCGGCGGTTGGAAACCGCTCCCATCACCATGAGGGCTGCCAGCCCGTAGAAACCCGCTGCGAACAGAAAGGCTTCTCGCAGCCCCAACCCTACGGCCACGGTTGCCCCGGTCATAGGGCCCAACCCATTGGCTGCTGAGACGGCGCTCCAGTCAAGGCCGTAAACTGCTCCCTGGTGCCCCTCCGGCGACAAATTGGACAGCAGAGCGCCAATGGCCGCCAGCCCACCGCCCATAGCCGCGCCTGTCAGCGCCTGCAGGATCAACAGTTGAACAGGCGTGGTCACGAAGAATTGGGGCACATATATCACAGCCGCTCCCAGGGCGCAGGTAAACAGCACTGTGCGATAGCCAAATCGGTCGCTGGCCCGTCCCAGAAGGACGGCCCCTATAGCACTTGTGGCTGCCCCAAGCCCTGTTATCAACCCCACCAGCGAGGCTATTCGCGCCTCATCGGGAGCTAACGTCTGCACGAAAAGGGGCAGCACCGGCCCCATGACTCTGGCTCCCCAGCGCATCATCAATTCGACGCCCAGCACCACCAGTAGCTCCCGTGAGTGGAACACGGCTTTCACCCCCAGCCAGAAATCGCCCCGAGGCGTGGCGGATTTGGAATCCGCCGCAGGCAGACTTTCACGGTGCGGGGGTTTGAACTCCTCGCGCACAAAGATGGTCACCGTCACCCCAGCCAAGAAGAGCAGGGTTCCTGTAACCACAAAAGCTGCTCGATAGCCGAAGTGATCGGCCACCAGCCCACCCAGCAGCGGTCCGGCCGAAGCCCCACTGTAGATAGCCATCTGCAACAGCCCCAGGGCATAGCCAGACCTTTGGCGAGGAACGGAACTGGCCACCAAGGTCGTCGCTGCTGCTACAGTGCCGGTCAGGCAGCCCTGCAAGGCACGCAGAACTACTAACTGTTGCACGTTCTGCACGAAGCCCATCGCTCCCATCACCACCGCCCCGCCGAACATGGCCCGCTCCACCATCAGCTTGCGCCCGTAGCGGTCGGCTATGCTTCCCCAGATGGGAGAGAAAATAGCCATAGCCACAGCATGAGAGGCGAACAACAGCCCTGACCAGAATTCCACCTGCTCTAGTTCTGTCACCCCCAGCGCCTGCACATAATAGGGCAGAAAGGGAACTACCACCGTAAAGCCGGCGATAGCCACCAATTCTGCCACCCAGAGAGTGTATAGGTTGCGCTGCCATAGCTGCACGCTATTAACCCTCCTTGACAGCAGTTCCATTCCTATGCTATACTACTTCAAGCCCTGAGAGTCTGTCCACAGCCCGTCGTGAGCAGGACTCGCAGTGGGCTTCCCGCAGCTCAGAGCGTGTCTGAAAATTCGGGAGGGCGCTCGTAGTAACGACTTCAGGTAACTACCCGGGCATGGTTGATTTCAAGCC
>JAOZOT010000530.1 GCA_029933115.1 Anaerolineae bacterium
GGAGGGACCTTCACCGATGTCGTCCTCATTGACGACGCCACCGGCCAGATTCATTACACCAAGGTATTGACCACGCACAAGAACCTGGCCGAAGGCGTCATCGCCGGCATTGACAGGATCTTGAAGATGGTGGAGGCGTCCTTTGGGCAGGTGGACTACCTGGTCCACGGTACCACCATTGGCACCAATGCCCTCATCGAGCGCAAAGGGGCGCGGACGGGGCTGATCACTACCGAGGGCATGAGAGACATCCTGGACATCGGACGCATCGAGCGGCCTGCGGCGGGGCTGTACGACATTTTCGTTGATACGCCGCAGCCTTTGGTGCCCCGCTATCTGCGGCGCGAGGTGAGAGAGCGCGTCGGTGCGGACGGTTCGGTGGTCATCCCTCTGGACGAAGAGATGGCCCGCAGAGAGGTGCGTTTCCTGAAGGAACAGGCCGTCGAATCCATTGCTATCTGTTTCATCTTCAGCTTTCGCAATCCTGCCCACGAGCAGCGGGTGCGCGAGATTTGCCAGGAGATATTTCCCGAGGCCACCGTGTCCATTTCCTCCGAGATTGCGCCCGAGTTTCGCGAGTTCGAGCGCACCTCGACCACGGTCATCAGCGCTTATCTCCAGCCGGTGTTGGACCGTTACCTCGACAACTTGGAGGGGCAACTGAAGAAGCGGTACGGTAAAGTTGACCTGCGCATCATGCAGGCCAGTGGCGGCTCGATGACCACCGAGGATGCCCGGCGGCGGGCGGTGAACATCGTCAACTCCGGGCCGGCCGGCGGGGCTCTGGCTGCAGCTTACGTCGGCAAACTGACTGGTGATGAGCAGATCATAGGGGTGGACATGGGCGGTACCAGCTTTGACATCGGCCTCATTGATGGGGGCGAGCCTCGGATGGCCCCCGAGAGCCAGTTCGAGGGCTTTCCGGTCAAGATGCCCATCCTCGATGTGCACGCCATCGGCGCCGGCGGGGGGAGCCTGGCCTGGGTTGACAAGGGCGGGGCCCTGAACGTGGGGCCCGAGAGCGCCGGGTCCGAGCCGGGGCCGGCCTGCTACGGTCTGGGTGGCGAGCGACCCACGGTCACCGATGCCAACCTGGTGCTGGGCCGTCTCAACGCCGATTATTTCCTGGGCGGTGAGATGAAACTCTACCCCGAGTTGGCCGAGAAGGCCATTCGAGAACACGTGGCCAAACCCCTGGGCATCTCCCTGGAAGAGGCCGCCAGCGGCATCATCCGCGTGGTCAATGCCAACATGGTGCGGGGCATCAGCGTCAGTTCCACCGAGAGGGGGTTCGACGTGCGAGAGTTCGCCTTGCTGCCTTTCGGCGGGGCGGGGCCATTGCACGCGGTGGAACTGGCCGAAGATTTGGGCATGAGCCGGGTGGTGATTCCCATGTATCCCAGCACTCTGTCGGCCGTGGGCCTGCTAGTGGCCAACACCCGTCACGACTATGTCACCACCATAGCCAAAAGTCAGGAAGACCTGGTGCCCGAAGAGGTGTTGGCCGCTTTCAAAGAGTTGGAGGCCCGGGGCCGGGCTCAGCTCAAGGCTCAGAACGTACCTGACGAGTTGATTGAAATCCGCTGGTCGGCCGACATACGGTACGCGGGCCAGTCTTATGAGTTGAACACCCCTGTCACCCGCAAGGAGACTTTGACCCAGGCCGACATTGACGAGGTCATTGCTCGTTTCCACCGGCTGCACTATCGCATTTACGCTTACGGCTCGGCCGAAGAGACGGTGGAGTTCATCAATCTGCGGGTGGGAGCCATCGGCAAAGTGCCTGAAGTTTCTTTTACCCGTAGGGAGAGGGCCGGCAGTGATCCCGGTGCCGCGCTCAAGGGCACACGCCCCGTTTACTACCCCGCTCACGGTTTCATGGACACGCCCGTTTATGAGCGTGACCTGCTCCGGCCGGGGAACGTCATCACCGGACCGTGCCTGGTGGAGGAGATTGCCTCGACCTCGGTCCTCACGCCGGGGGCGAGGGGGACGGTGGATGAGTATGGGAATATCATTGTAGAACTGGGGATAGGGAGTTCAGCAGGTTGAGGGAGAGCGAAGCGGTCAGGGGTCTCGTAGCTCGAAAGTCAAATCTTTGCCGTTGAGAGTGATGATGAAATGGTTGAGCACATCGCGGCCCAGGATGGCGTATGGCATTGGCGCCGCTACAACTTCAATGGAATCCAGGCGCGCATTTGCTATCCCCAGGGTGACAATGTAGGTGGCAACGAGGGTAGGAGATCCATCCCAGGATTCTACCGACATGCTGCTGGCCCGGGGAATCCGCAAGGCGGTCAATATCTCGACGGGCAAAACTGAAACTTCCGCGCCGGTGTCAAGCAGTCCTTGCACCAGGTGCCGTTGTGCCGAATCCTGGGGCGAAACAACCTCGAACTCTATGAACGGCGCAGGCGGTTGGGCGCTTGTGTCGTAAGCAGTTGTCATCGCACGACTCGCGGTGAGAAAATGCGGGCTACCCGCGGCTGCTCAGTGACCTTCTGCATGTAGATGGGGCGATAACCGAATTTGGCGTAAACTCGTTTGGCCAGTGTGCCGATTTCGGCGTCAGCATCTACTACCTGGTTATTCAAGATGGCTACGAACTGGCCTTTGTGGGTCTTGAGCAACTCGCTCCGCATCCGCTCGAAGGCCTGTCGGCCTCGTTCCCATTCATCATCTAGGCTCAATGGAGACGGAATGTGCCGTTCCCGCCAGGCCTGGAACCGGCGGTACTCGGCAATGGGCACCAGCGCCGCTACCGGTT
>JAOZOT010000531.1 GCA_029933115.1 Anaerolineae bacterium
GCCTGGGGTCTTCTTCGATCTCACCGGCAAAGGGGCACTCTCGACCTATTTTGAAACAATAAGGCACAAACACTGTCACGTCTCCGATCAGGCATTGTCAGAATAACGGTCCGACTTCAATTGAACGCCGGCCTGTGGGCTTATCGAAACGGTATGACCGTGGGCACCGGTTCTTTCTCCAACCAATTCCGCTTGTAGCGCCGCATCAGCTTGGGAAAATCCCGTTTGAGGTTGAACCTACGCCTGTTCAGCGCAGCTTTGAAGACGCGCCTCGCTCCTTGAGGATAGCGTTCCACCATGCGCTTGAAGGGCAACGGTGGGATACTATCCTCTTTCAAGTAATTATAGATAAGCTCGCGCCAGCCGGGGATCTGCTGAAAGTCGGGGTCGGCAAAGATGCGGCGAAAGGTGCCATATTCAGGCAAGAGAAACATCCCTTCCACAGGATCCAACAGCACTCCAACGTTCTTGGCCCTGAGCAGATCACGTGGATAGGGAGCTTCCTCGGGCATTTGGGCCTTGTGACCGCGTTCCTCAGCTTCCTGGGCCAGGGTCTTGCCATTGGCCTGCACATGCTCAAAAATATGATAGCGGGTGAACTCTTTGAGCTTCTTGGCCATCTCACGACCGGTGGGAAAGACAACCTCATCATCGCCGAAGAACTCTACAAAGGCGCGATACATCTCCTCTTCCGCGGCCGCAAGCCGCTCCCGTTCCTCCTCAGTGGCGCTGGCATAAGCCAGTTCAGGGTACTTTCGACGCATGTCCTCGGCTATCTCCAATAGCTGTTCCTTTATCTCCGGGGAAAATAAGGTCGAACTGCCCGAAAGGTAATAGTGGTCGTACCAGGGAACTATGCGCGCTATGAGATAGTAGCCAGGTGGGGCTTTCTCGGACAAAAAGCCCGGGATGTTGCTCTTGATGATTAGTTCTCGCTCTCGCAAATGGTCGTAGGCCAGCACGGTGTCGGGGTCAATCTTTTTACGCACTTCGAAGAGGCTTTCGATGACATCGCCCCAGCGCAACAGTTGCTGAGCTACATCCTCGGGCATACCCCTCTTGCGCTCCCTTTCGACAAAGATCTCGAGAGGGGTGCGACCGCCACGAGTGCGGCGCTCCAGAGCAAACCAATCCACGAAATTGATCAGTTCCTCCTCATCACCGACGATGATATCATCCCCAAACTCTTCACGCACTGCCCGCCTGAACTCGGCGTTGAAACGCCCACTCGTAACGAAATTCATCAACCGTTCTTTGAGAGCGCCGGGAGTGTATTTATCCTCGGCCATACACACCTCCAAACTCAGGAAACGCCTTTCTCCTTCACTTCAACCAACTCGTATTCCCTGCTGCCCAAACCCAACTCGGCCGCCGCGTCAATCTGCTCCTGGCCATCAATACCCAGGGCCTCGGCCAGAATCCGGTCGCCCTGGCGCAGCCCTTTGTCTGCCGCCAGGGATTGAGGCAAGGGGGCAGCTTTGTTAATCAGGTCGTAGGCCGCCTGCTCGATAGCCACGATGTCCGTGGAAGCCAGGATGCCTTGATCCTGAACTACAGGGGTGTCGGACGTAGGCATACAGTCACATTCCGGCTGTACCTCCAACACAAAGTTGAAATAAAGCACCTTGCCCGGCTCAAAAGTGCTCAGCACGGCCTGCGCTGCCTCGGCCAGGGCTTTCTGAAAGTTCTCTCGTGTTCCTCCCGGCTCAATAGCTCCTTCTGGGCAGACACGGGCACAACGCCCACAGCGCCAACATTTCTCCTCGTCAAAAGAGATGTCTTCTCCGTCATATTGGATGGCACCCAGAGGGCAGATATGATAGCACTGCAAGCAGAGAGTGCACAATTCCAGATTGCGCACCATATCCATCTCCCCTGTAGCGTGGAGGTGGCCGCGGGCCTGCTTCCAGTCGCCGCTGCGGTGCTGGCCGCTGACGCCACCCATAGCGATGTTCTTGATGGCTCCGCCGAAGCCAGCCTGGATGTGACCTTTGCAATGGGTGACCACCACCATGGCCGGGGCATCGTAGATGGCTGAGGCGACGTTGATCTGCCCCAGGATGGGACCAGCCTGGACCGGCATACTATCGTAGCCGAACAGGCCATCGGCCAGAAGGACCGGTGCTCCCACCGACATGGGATTGATACCCTCCTGATTGGCCACCTCAAGATAATCCCAGCCCATGATGCGCGTCGTATCGGTCACGAAGGGCTTGCCGCCCACAGCCTTGACCCCCTCGACGATCTTGCGCAAGAAGATGGGGCGCACAATGCGATGGCCCCCATGAGAACCAAAGTGGGTCTTGACAGCCACATAGTCATCGGCCGCGATATGCTGGGAAAAGTCGAGGCGTTTGATCAACTCCTCCAGCTTGCCGATCAGGCTGTACTTGTAATCCCACTTGACTGCCCTAGCACTGGCAAAATAAACGATGCTAGACATATCACTCCTTTCGGTGTTTCATCCTCTCCCGCCGGTGAGCTTGCGTAGCAGGTTAGGGATGTGGGGGCTTCGTCGTGAGCCCAATCGAACGGTGTTCCTCCATCGTTCCCCTTTCCTTCACCTGGTGGGGGAGCGACCCACCGGTTCCTGCTTTCAAAGCCGGGAAAGTGGGGTTGAGAGGATACCCCCCTCAAGCTCCCCAAGCTTTGCTGCGCAAGCCTCCGGTCATTCAAAAGCAGCTCCCTTAACATTCGGAAGCGGTACCTTATTGACTGTGCTTCCAAACCATGCTATAATCTTCCCAGGAGGTGAACC
>JAOZOT010000088.1 GCA_029933115.1 Anaerolineae bacterium
ACGATGAGATGGACGGCCACGTGGCCTGGAAAGCGGCCGGCCGCTTCCTCGATGAATTTCAGATTGCGTTCCCAATCGTCCCTTTTCACCCGCCGGAAGACCCGCTCACAGGCGGCGTCCAGCCCAAAGCCGATGTGTTCGATTCCAACGTGCAACAGGGACTCCACCTGGCCCACATCGCGAGGCAGGATGGCCGCGTCCACGGGGAGGTCGCAGACCCTACGGATGGCTTCTACCAACCCAAGGGTGCGTTGGAAGTAGCCTGGACCGGCGGTCACCTGAAGGCAGACGCGGCGGAAATCACCCTGGCTCGCAGCTTTGCCCAGACGGTCCAACACTTCCTTTTCATCAAATGAGGGCCAGGTGACGCGGGAGAGGTTGAGGGTTCGAGCGGAATTTTTCGACGGGCTCGGAGAGCTGGTGCGAGCCTGAGCACAGAAGGCACAAGCCATGCGGCAACGCCCTCCCAGCATCAGATAGGCTGTGGTAGGGGCAACGTCCATTCTGACGCCTGCCAAGCCGAGGACAGTGGCCGTCCCAATGGAAACGTTGATCTCGCCCAAGTTCACACCTTCCGAAAGTGAATAGCCTCACCGAAAGCGGCTGCCTTGGCCGCCTCCATGAGCGTCTCAGGCAAGGTGGGGTGAGCGTGGATGGTTTGGGCGATGTCTTCTGCCGTGGCCCCCAACTGGATGGCCAGGGCCCCCTCAGCGATGAGGTCGCTGGCCCGGGGGCCCATGATGTGCAAGCCCAGGACCCGTCCCGATCCTTTCTCGCAGACCATCTTCACCTGCCCTTCTGTCTCGTCCATGGTCAGGGCGCGGCCGCTGGCCGAGAAAGGAAAGCGGACCACCTGGTAGTCGAGGCCCTGCTCTTTGGCCTCCTTCTCCTTCAGGCCCACCCCGGCCAACTCAGGGGTGGTGAAGACGCAATAGGGTACCGCCCGGTAGTCGGCGGCCCGCCGGTGCCCCAGGGCGTTCTCCACGGCGACCTCACCCTCGTAAGAAGCCACGTGGGCCAACATGTAGGTGCCCAACACGTCGCCGATGGCGTAGATGCCCGGCACGCCGGTCTCCATGAACTCGTTGACCAAGATGCGCTGCCCGTCCATCTTGAGGCCCAACTTGTCCACACCCAGCCCTTCGGTGTAGGGCCGGCGACCGACGGCCAGCAACACCTTTTCGGCGACGACGGCCCCTTCGCTCCTGGCGCCGGCAAACTTGACTCGCAGACGCCCATCTTCCAGGCTGATTTCCTCCACCGGCGCGTTGAGGTGGACCTCTACCCCTTGGGCGGACAGCAGCCGCCGGAAGCGACGGGCCAGTCTGCGGTCAACGGGGGGCAGCAGATGGGGTAACATCTCGATTACCGTCACTTTGGTCCCCAGGGCATTGAAAATGGAAGCAAACTCGACGCCGATCACCCCCCCACCGACGATGGCCAGGCTTTGCGGCAGCTCCTCCAGTGCCAGCAACTCTCGCGAAGTGAGCACGCCGGGCAGGTCCAGGCCGGGGATGGGCAGGCGAGCCGGCACCGAGCCGGTAGCGATGACGATTTTCCCGGCTGCCAGTTGCCGGCTGCCAGAGTCATCTCCGCTCACCTTAACCTGCACCAAGCCCGGCTTCAGAATGGTGCCAACGCCCTCGTAAATATCAACTTTGTGGCCCTTCACCAGTTCGACGACGCTGGTCACCAGGGTGTCCACCACCTCATCCTTACGGGCCATCATCTGTGATAAGTTTACGGCTATGCGTCCGCCGATGTCCACGCCGTAGCGCGCGGCCTGCCTGGCCAGAAGGTAGGTTTCCACACTGCGCACGAGGGCTTTGGTGGGGATGCACCCGTGATTGAGGCAGGTGCCGCCGATGCGCTCCTTCTCCACCAAGGCCACCCTGGCCCCCAACTGAGCAGCCCGGATAGCAGCCACGTAACCTCCGGGCCCCCCGCCGATGATCACAACGTCGTACTCTGTCATTTGAATCACTCCTACAGATGCGCTTTCTAATTGTAACACAAGTTTCCCATTCTTTCAATTCCTGCCTTCCCGTTGCCGGCCGCGCAATGTAACATGTTATCAATTGACAAGAACGCAAAGATGTTGTATACTAACATCAGTGTCCGGCCGAGGGCCGGGCGCCGCCAAGCAGGGCGCAAAAGCCGAACGAGGAGGATGTATCATGAACGAGATGCCGGTTTCTCCCCCTCCCGCACGAATCAGTTAAATGATGGAGGGGCAGCGATGCAATCGAGGGCCGGGGTTTGGCGGGCCGATGGGATCCGCAGCCGTGGCCTTTTGCGTTTTGGGGGCCTTTGTAGACCGACCGCTCCTGCCGGATTTGCAATCCGGCAGCCAGGCGGCGGATTGCAAATCCGCCGCAAGCAAAAATGGGGCCTGCTTGGTCTTTTGATCGTGGGTCTGGTGTTGGCCCTGGCCCTGCCGGCCCCCCGGTGGGGAGGGCCGGCCCACGCCCAGCAGCCGACGGCCACGACAAGCCCCACGGAGACCTTGCCGGCGGAGACGGCCACTGCCACGTCTCTGCCTACAGACACACCGACGCCCCTTCCCACAGAGACGGCGACAAAGACACCGACCGAGGTGCCGGCAGAGACGGCGACGCCGGCGCCAACCGAGGCCGCCACCCCAACTGAGGCGCCCATACAGACTCCGACAGAGACGGCCGGGCCATCGCCCTGGCCGACGGACACTCCCACGCCGGTCTCTCCGTCTGAGCCCACGGCCACGCCGTTCCCCACCGCTACGCTCCTGCCGACGGCCACTTCCACAGCGACGCCGACGGCAACGGCCACGCCTCTTCCCACCACTACGCTCCTGCCGACGGCGACACCGGCCACGATGTTGACACTCACCCCTACCTTTCCCTATCAGCCTACCGTCACCCCTACAGCCACCCTGGTCCGGAGAGAGACAAAGCCCATCTATGTTGAGGGAGAGGTCGTGGCCATTGACCCCTCGACCCTGACACTGCTCACGGAGCGGGGACAACTCGTCATATCTCTGGTTGGGAGGGCCAGGGCGCTGGTCGGAGGGCGGTTTGTCCCTGCCTGGAGGCTAAAGAGGGGAGAGCACGTCGGTTGTGTGGTGAAGGAAGTGGACGGCTCCCCGCGCACCGATTTTGTCCTGGCCAGAGGGCCTTATGGGGCCGTGGGTGGCGAGGTAAAGGCGTCGGCGGCCGGGTCGGTACCCATGGGCCTTGGCTCGTCCCTGCCGCAGGGGGAGCAACTCTCAGAGACAGGCAACGACTCCCGTGCCCCACTGGTAGCCGTTGACGGGCAGGGCCACCTTCACGTGGTGTGGTTCGAGTACGAGCGGGACTCCGGTCGGCACGGCCTCTTTTACACCTACTGGGACGGCAGCGGGTGGTCGAACCCCGGTCCTTTTCCGGGCAGCCAGGAGGGAGCCTTCGCTCCGGCCATGGTCACGGACGGCGAGGGGGGCGTGCATTTGCTGTGGGTAGAGGGAGAGGACGATTACGGAGATAGCATTCTGCACAGCCGGTACGACGGCAGCGGCTGGACGACGCCGGAGGCCATCCCCGGGCTTGACCCGGCCAGCTATTACTCTCTGGACAGGTACGCTGTAGCAGCCGATGCTCAGGGGGATCTTCACGTAGCGGTGTGGGCTTATCACCTCTCGCCCTATTACAGCGAACTGTTTCATCTGGAGAGAGGGGTCACGGGGTGGTCGTCACCTACTGCTATCGGCACCACCTGGGGGTGGGGGAGCTGGAGTGCCCTGGCCGTCGAAGGTGACGACGACACCCACGTGGCGTGGGTTGAAGAGGAGGAAGATAGCTATGGTTACCGCCTCAAGTACGCCAGGCAGGAGGGCGGCGACGGGTTTGTCGAGGGGGCAGAGATCTATGCCAAGGTGGGTGACGGTGTTCAGTCGGTGTATCGTGTAGATTCCCTGGCTCTGGCTTTCGACGGTGAGGGCAAGCTGCATGTCCTGTGGCAAGAAGTGGAGCACGTGCCCGACATGGGGGACGGTCCGACTTTTCTCCGGCACTCCTGGAGCGATGAGGAGGTGTGGTCGGATGCGTTGCTGCTTATGGGGGCCTCCGGTGCGGCTCTGGCCGTTGACAGCGAGGGCTATCTGCATGCGGCCTGGTTCGTGGCCCAGAGTGTCGCCCTTGCCCGCTGGAATGGTTTGTGCTGGGATTTCGAGGAGGTAGTCGAAGCCCAGTGGTATTGGTGCAACTGCTATTATTGCGATTGGCCGGTTGTCGGCCTGGCCATAGACAGGCAGCATGGGGACGATGTGCACCTGGTCTGGGATCGGTCCTTTGAGGATGTCGGGAATGGCGGTTGTTATCGCGAGGTCTTCTATCATTCGCCCCGGCCGGAATTCAGGGGGGTGTGTGAGACCAGGGTCAACGATGACCCCTCGCCGGGGGATCGAGGGGGAACAGCAGTGGCCGTGGCTGTGGACGGCACAGTCTACGCCGTGTGGGCGGACTATGAAAGCGGCGATGTGCGTCTGGATCGGGACGGCGGGAGTGGATGGGGCGCAGACGTTGTGGTGGCCAGTGCAGTGATTGCTTTCAGGCCGGGTGTGGCTGTGGATGGCCGTGGTTGGATCTATGTGGTGTGGGGGGACGACGAGGAGAGATACGTGTATGTCAGTCGTTCCACCGACGGCGGCCTGTCCTGGAGTGCGCCACAGAGGGTGCACGACGATCCCCAGGCGGTGCGGCAAATGGAGCCGGCTCTGGCCGTGGGGCCGGAGGGCACGGTCTATGTGGCCTGGATTCAGGAGGATCAGAGCGGGTACAATGACATTCATCTGGCCCGGCAGGTGAGTGGAGAGGGGAGCTGGCAGTACGTGGGGGTGGTCAACGAGGGTGCGCCCTCCTGCTGTTGCCTGAACCCCGACATAGCTGTGGACGGTAAAGGGACTCTCCACCTCATCTGGGTGGAGATGGGGGATCTCTACTACAGGACCTCGGCCGACGGGGGCGAAAGCTGGAGTGCTGCGGTGAAGGTCAACAACGAGCCGGGCGAGGTGGGGGCAGCGGCCCTGGCCGTGGCAGCCGGGGGGCGGGCCTACGCCGTGTGGGAGGATGGCCGCGCTTACGAGGGGGGCATCTACGTGGCCGCTTCCGACGATTGGAGTGAGAACGTACGCGTTGGCCCGGGGCGTCCGGTACACTCACAGGAGAGAATGCCTGACATTGCTTTGGACGCCGAGGGCAGAGCCTACGTGGTGTGGATAGCATCGTATGGGGTGAGCGAGGCCGTCTATCTCAGCACCTCTGACGACTGGAGCGAGGCTGTCATGGTCAACTCCCCGGTGGCGACGGATCGCCGTCACCCGGCCGTGGCCGTGACTTCTGAGAGCACGGTTCACGTGGTGTGGGAGGACGCCCGCCGCGACGGCCAATACAGCCTGGACATCTACCACGTCAGGATGGAGGGAGAGCCCCCCGCATTGTGGGTAGAGGTAGACGTTTCTACCGACGCACTCACCACCAACACCGATGGCTGGCCCACGCCCAACCCGCTGGTGGTTACGGTGACGCTGAAATGCCCCGCTGACGTGGCATATTGCAATGCCCCTTTGTTTTTTGATCTGAGTTCTCAGGACCAAAAGGCACGGTTCTATGTTTACGACTCCGATCTTCTTTACTGCGATGTGGTCACGGACGATCCGAATAGCCCCTATTCCTTCAAGTCCTACACTATGACCTGCCCGGGGTTCGAACTGTCTCCGGACACGACGGCCACCTATCGCTGGTGGGTCTGGGTTCAGCCCTCGGACGTGACAACGTTGGATGTCTCGGCGACGTGGTGGGATGGAGAGAGGGATACCGAGCAGGTGGGTATCCCCCAGGCTCACATCCACCCCGTCGTCTTCATCCATGGCATCCTGGGCTCGATGCCACCGGATCAATGGCTGTGGACAGAACGTCCACCGCAGCATGGGCTCGCGCCGGCTCATGGGGTGCTTGACCCGTTTGCGCAAACCTACTACCCGTTGCTGGATCATCTGGAGGCGATGGGCTACGAGTGGGGCAAGACACTCTTTGCCCTGACCTACGACTGGCGCGACTCTAATGATGTATCCGCGATGTTCCTGAAAGACCGGCTCGCGGATACCGTCATTCCCCAATCTACCTCTTCGCCCTATGTCGCCGCCGACGGCAAAGCGGACCTGGTGGTACACAGCATGGGCGGCTTGGTCAGTCGGGCCTATATCCAGAGCGACGATTATGCCGGAGACGTCCACAAGGTGATCTTTATTGCCACGCCTCATCGCGGTTTCGCCTGCACCTATCGGCAACGGGAGGGTCTCACCTGGTCCAACTATACTAATACCGAGGTAAGCCTCTTTTCCGACGCTACCCTGATGGGTGAGCTGATGGACGGCGTTCTGTGGCCGTATCTGATCGAAGAGAAATACGACCCAACCCCGGACGAACTCGATGAGGACTGTACCTGGATACCCTCCGATCCTTTGGGAGGACTGGGGGGAAACTGGAATTGCCGAAGGGCTCACTACAAGTGGACACACCACCCCACCCGCGGAGTCTCCTCCCTCTACGAGATGCTGCCCACAGAGGACATGGGAGTTTACCTGTTTGGGGAGAACGACGAGCCGTGGCCCTGTTCCGCCGGGGCTCCTCACGAGCGAAACCGGTGGCTCGAAGAATTGAACGCCAACATCCCTGGACTGGAAGCGGCCCTGGGCCTGGACAACATCTACGCCATCTACAGCGACACTGCGCCGGACGAAACCGACAAATCGTACACGGTGAAAAAGTGCCAACCGGACACCTTTGGCCGCTGGCCCTATGGGAAGCCTGTAGGTGATCCAGAGAACACTGCTGGCGACAACCTGATCCCGGCCAACAGCACCTCGCTCCGCAAGAGTGGGCTACTGGCACTAGCAGACGCTAATGAAGAAAGTATCCCCAAGGCTGGGCACAAGGGGATTGTGTACGAAAGAGAAACACAGAGGAAAGTGGCCGAGTTCCTGACGGGCTCGCCGCTGACCGGCACGGTCCAGTACGTGCCGCCCTGTGCGGTGGCTAACCTCATCCGGATTATCGCCATCATAGTCAGGTCTCCTGTCGAGATCATGGTCACAGATCCGGCCGGGCAGCGCGTGGGCTACGACCCGGCCACGGGGGAGATGGTAGGCGAGATCCCAGGCGCTTTCTACACTGGACAGGGCGAGGTGCAGTTTATGTTGCTGTACAACACCCTGCCGGGTGAATACCGCATTACCGCTACCGGGATGGGCGAGGGCGACTATGAGCTGGAAGCCTTCGCTGTAGACGAAAAAGGCGTGCAACGCCTGGCCGTCTTTACCGGCACCGTCACCGTCGGGCAGGTGGTGACCCATACGACGGCCTACACCGTGGCCGGCGCCACGCTCTTTTTCGACGACATGGAATCCGGCGGCGCGAACTGGTCGGCCCAAGGGGGCTGGGCGCTGTCCACCGGCGAGGCCCACAGCCCGGTCACTGCCTGGAACAGCGGCGTAGTCACGCCCGGCGAGCCGCTCACCCTCACCTTGCAAGTGCCCCTCGACCTTTCCGAGGCCCGGATGGCCAGCCTGACCTTCTGGCACAGCTATACCTTGTCAGGCCAAGGGCAGGTGCAGGTGGAGGTTTCCACCGATGGGGGAGAGAACTGGCAGACCCTTGCGGTCCGGCAGGACGGCGAACAGGATTGGACGCCTGTCACCATGCGCCTGACGTCCTTTGCCGGCCCGGACCATCCGCCGCTGCGCCTGCGCTTCCGGCTCCTGCCCGGCAGCGCGGCCGACCGCTGGTTGATTGACGACGTGCAGGTGGAGGCGTTGGAGCCTCCCGCGCTCTACCCATTGCCTTTCGAGGACGATGTGGAGCGGTGGCGTCGCTGGGATGCCACGGGCGACTGGGCGGTGGTGACCGATACGGTATACGCCGGACAGCACAGTTGGGGGGCTGCCCAGGACGGGAGCGTGCTGACCCTGGCCGGGCAACTCGACCTGCGGGAGGTCACCACGCCGCGGCTTTCGTTCTGGCATCTTCTCGAAGGGGACGGGGCCGCAGGCGTCGTCGAGGTCTCGCCGGATGGGACGACGTGGCTGACCCTCACGGCGGTCGGCGCGACCGAGGGGGCCTGGCAATGGGTGGAGGCCGACTTAAGTGCCTACGCCGGGCAGACTATCCACCTGCGTCTGCGCCTGGATGCACCGGACGGCGGGGCCTGGTGGGTGGACGACATCGCCGCGTGGGAGGCCGTCCCGCCGGTAGTGCATACCCTGCCTTTCAGCGACGACATGGAAACGCCGGGCAACTGGCGGCCCGTCGGCGCCTGGCAGGTGGTCACCGACACGGCCCACAGCGGGACCACCGCCTGGCGGGGAACCGGGAAAGAATCGGTGCTCCTTCTGGTGGACCGGCTGGACCTGAGCGGGGCAGTCTCACCGACGCTGACCTTTTGGCAGCGGTTCATCCTCCCGGAAGGCAGCGTGGCCCAGGTGAAGGTCACGGCTGACGAGGGGTTGACCTGGCAGCCGGTGCTGACCGTCACCGGCCCTATCTCCGACTGGGCGCCGGTCAGCGTAGACCTGAGCGCCTACGCCGGACGCCAGGTTGGGCTGGCGTTCTACCTGGATGAGATAGCGTCAGGTGAGGGGGCGAGCGCAACACGGTTGGAACCGTCGGTCAGCAGAGCAGTTGCATCCGCCTCAGCTTCACCTCTTGTCCCCGTCGCAGGGGGGACGCTTTCGCTGATGTTGATAGTCCTGGTAGGCGTTGTGGGAACGGCGGAGGGCGGCCAGGAGTGGAGGCTCTGGGTGAAGCGGGCCGCGCTGGCGGGAGTAGTGCTGGCCGTGGGCTGGGTCTGTTGTTCCCTGACCGGATGGCGCTGCCTGCCGCCGGTACGCTACTGGCTCATCAACCGCCTGGACGAAGTGAAAGGGGGTAAGGTAGAGCTAGTCGTACCGGCCCAGCGGCACGCAGAAGGGGCCGATCTCTCCCCGGATGGGCGCCGGATGTTAGTGGCTTACTTTCCCAATAGCCCTTCGGAGACCGATTGGTTGTTACTGGACCTGGTAGAAAAGACCGAGCGAAAGGTGGAATTGGACGTTAGTGATGTACGTTGGTTGGAAAGCGATCTCTTTGCAGTGGAGCTCGGAAACGACGACTACTACCTGATCAGCGTGCCGGAACTGGAGGCGACGCCGCTGGTGATGTACCCCAAAGAGGAAATGGATGGCGTGCGGGAGGTGGAGCTGCTGCGCCGGGCCGACCGGGTGTACGCAGTGGAGAACTTGGGTATCACAGGCTACATTTACATTGCTCTGGACGAGGAGTTCCGCTATGTGGTAATACCTAAGGGACTACCAGAAGAACAGAAGGCGCTGCTAGGGGAATTGCCGCAGGCGGTGGTGGTGCCTCAGTGGCCGCATTCATCAGAGCTTGACAATCCCTGGGCGCGATACTACTCTCCAGATGATACGCTCTATGCCGATATGGAGAATCGCGCTCTGGTGGTACGCACAACAGATGGAAACGAATTGGTGGCCCAAGTTCGCAAGCGCGGCTATCATCCCGCCGTGTTGGGCTGGACGGCCGACGGGAGTGGGGTGTACTTTCTGATGAGCAGCGGCGGTGGTTATGGGGAGATCTGGTACCCGGAGCGTCCCATCTATTTGCTGCGGCTGCCAGATGCAGGACCGGTGTCCACCTCTACTCCCTCAAGCAAGGGCCGTGTGCCGGGCCTGGCGGCGCCGCTGGCCGGTGCACCTGATGCCCAGACGCCTCCCGAGGGCTGGTACATAGACGACGTGCTGGTGCAGGATGTGGCGGCACCCACACCGACGCCCACCAACACACCTACCCCCACACCGACGGATACACCAACCGCAACGCCCACCAACACATTCACCCCCACGCCAACCGACACGCCTACTGCTACGCCGACGAATACGCCCACCTTGACACCTACCAACACTCCTACGCCGACGGACACGGCCACACCGACGCCCACCAGCACGTCAACTGCCACGTCGACGAATACGCCCACCTCGACACCTACTAACACACCTATACCGACCCTGACGGCAACCCCCACTGTCACACCGACGCCCCCGCCCGACACCCGTCCACCCATCTCCAGGGTGCGGCCCCTGTTCCCGGTCCGCATCCGGCGCACCTTCACCGTCCGCCGGTGGGGCTTTGACCCCGGTCGCCACAGCTCGGGCATCGAGTCCTTCGATGTGCAGTACCGCGAAGACTTTGGCCCCTGGGTGGACTGGCTAATGGGCACTACCGACCGCTCGGCACGGTTCATGGGCCGGCGAGGACACCTCTACTTCTTCCGCTGCCGGGCCAGGGACCGGGCGGGCAACCTGGAAGCCTGGCCCAAGGGCCCGGACACCTTCACCTACATCCTGCCCCGGTGGAGGAGGTAGCCGACGGTCGGTTGAACATCGAGTTTGTCAACGGGGTGAACCAGGCCATCGTATCGGTCATGGGATGAAGTGAGAAGAATGAGACGTTTCGCGGGGGGTGACAGATGAAAGAGACGAGAGTGAGGCGAGTCCTTGGTGTACGAGCCCAGGCGCCGGCGGTTGTCACTGGTGAGGAACCATCGGCGGCTGGACACCGTCTCCATTCGCCTGCGGCCTGACGTGTGGTACGGCCTGC
>JAOZOT010000532.1 GCA_029933115.1 Anaerolineae bacterium
CCAATGACCGCCGGATTAGATTGCACCTCGGCCGGTGTACCTTCAGCGATGATCTGCCCCTGAGCCAGCACGACAATCCGCCGGCAGAGCCCCATAGCGAAGGCCATGTTATGCTCAATCACGATAAGACCTATACCCTGCTCGTAGAGTTTGCGGATGAGAGCGGCCAACTCTTCTGCCTCCTGTGCTGTGAGCCCGGCGGCCGGTTCATCGAGCAACAGCATCCGAGGGCCGGTGGCCAGAGCGCGAGCGATCTCCAACCGTCGCTGCAAGCCGATGGGCAAGCTGCTGGCTTTGGCCTCGGCCCAGGCGGTCAGATCGGTCATCGCCAGAATATCACGGGCGGCCGACTCGGAGCCAGGGGTGCGGAAACGACCCACAAAGGCCCGCCAACTCGGGTAGTAGGGCATACCGTAGCCGCTGAGAACGTTCTCCATCACCGTCAGGTCACCGAAAGGTTTGACGATTTGGAAAGTACGGGCGATGCCCATTTCGACAATTTGATGCGGGCGGCGGCCGTGAATGGGCCGACCATCGTAGTAGACCTTGCCCTCAGTAGGGGGCAGGAAACCAGAGATAACGTTGAAAAGGGTCGTCTTGCCGGCGCCGTTGGGGCCAATGAGCCCCAGAATCTCCCGCCCGGCCTGAAGGGATACCTCGTGCAGAGCCTGCAATCCTCCGAACCGCTTGCTGACCCGCTGAACCTCCAGAAGCGGTGTCCTGAGTTGTTGACTCATGAGCCCACCTCCCCGGCTTCATCCCCCTTTGCTACCTGCCGGGCAGAAGGGGAAAACAGGCGCGTCAACGAGCGCCACAGGAAGCTGTCATCGCCGATGAGCCCCATCGGCTGGAAGAGCATCATCAATACCAGCAGCGCGCCGTAGATGGTGAAGCGATAATCTTGCACAAAGCGCAATAGTTCCGGCGCGGCCTTGAGGATGATCGCCCCCAGGATGGGGCCACGCAGCGTGCCAACGCCGCCGAAAATGACCATCGAGAGGATGACGATGGACTCGACGAAGACGAAAGTATCGGGGAAGAGACTGCCGATAAAGTGACCGTAGAGACAGCCGGCGCCCCCGGCCAGGGCAGAACTGATAGCGAAGGCGTAGATCTTGAAACGGGGCACGCTCACCCCGACGGCGGCCGCAGCCTCCTCGTCAATGCGCACGGTGTGGAAAGCCAGGCCGACCCAGGTCTTTGACACGTACCAACTGACCAGCCAGGTGAAAACGGCAAAAGCCCACACCAACGCCAGGTAAGGGATGCCCCCTCGGAAGCTGTAACCGAGGATGTTGGGGGCAGGGATGTTGACGAGCCCCATTGCCCCACCGAAGAAATCAACGTACTTGAAGACAGCCACGACGACGAAATTGACCCCCATCGTGGCCAGTACCAAAAAGTCGTGGCGGACACGCAGGCTGGGCAGGCCCAGCACCATACCAATCAAGCCGGTGACGACGACGGCTCCCAGAAAGTCCACCCCGAAGGGAAGCCCGTACTTCAGCGATAGAATGGCCGAGGTGTAGGCGCCGATGCCGAAAAAAGCCGCATGGCCCAACGACACCTGCCCGGCGTAGCCGGTGAGGATGTTGAGACTCAGAGCCAACGTGACCCAGATACCGACGAAAATGGCAACGCTGATGATATAGCCGCTGAACATCGCTCGTCTTCCTTCTACTCCTGCCCCAGCAAGCCGTGAGGCCGAAACATCAACATCAGAATCAGCACCAGAAAGGCAATCGCATCGCGGGGGAGCACATACCCTACTGAGGCCACGAGAAAGTTTTCTACCAGAGCCAGCAGCAGACTGGCGATAATCGTCCCCGGCAGGCTACCCATCCCTCCCAGCACAATGATGATGAAAGCTTTGTAGGAAGGCAAATCGCCCATAGTGGCAAAGACACTGTTGTTGTAGACTCCGACCAGCACTCCGGCCGCTCCGGCCAGCGCCGAGCCGAGGAAAAAGTTGAAAGCGATCACCCGATTCAGATTCACGCCGACGGCAGCAGCCATATCCCGATCCATGGCGGCCGCCTGCCATCCCAGGCCGATGCGGGTGCGGGTGAGGATAAGGTAGACAACTGCCAGCAGGGCCACCGTTACCACCAGAATGAGGACTTGTTTGGGCGTCAACGAAAACCAGGGGGTCTGGATGCGGGGCAGACCGGCGCCCCCAGCCGGTAGTGCCTTCTGGTAAGGTCCCATCAAAAAGTCTTTCTGCAACAAGTCCGTCAGCATCACGAACAGGCCGATGCTGGCGATGAGAGGTACTGTGCGTGGTGCATCGAGCATATAGTGATAAGTGCTGCGATAAATCAGGACACCCACGACCCCGCTGACCAGCATCGCTACTGCCAGAGCCAGCCAGAAATTGCCGGCCCAGGTGAAAACCAACAGGCCAATGAAAGCACCGATGGTGTAAACAGCAGCATGGGCGATGTGCAAGACCTTCAGCACGCCGTAGACCATCGTCAGGCCGGCGGCCATGAGGATATACGTCCCCGCTAACACCACGGCGTTGGAGAGATTCTGCATAAAAGGCATAGAGTGCTCCCTGAAGAAAGATGATAAGTAACGAGGGACGAGTCAACGAGTGGCCCCGTCCCTCGTTACTCGTTACTTGTGTGCTCACTATTTGGGGCTTGCGCAGCAAAGCCTGGGAAGCTTGAGGGGTATCCCCTCAAACCCACTTTTCCCCTTCCGAGCGCAGGGCCGGTGGGCCAACGTCCCACACTGAGAACAGGGAGAG
>JAOZOT010000533.1 GCA_029933115.1 Anaerolineae bacterium
AAGCCGCCGCCCAAAAAACACCCTGTTTTCCCTCTTCTGTGTGGGAGCATGTCCCGCTCGATCACTTGCCCACGTTTACATGCGAACTTGCCCAAGGTTGCACATTAGGGCTATTTTGCGTATAATTATAGGCAATGGCTTAATTTTTTAGCCACACTCAACATAACAAACCACGCTTGTAAGGAGGTCTTGACTATGGCTGAGAAGAAAATCCTGATAGTTGTACCTCCCAGGGATTTTGAAAGCCAGGAGTATGAGATCGCTCGTCGAGTGTGGGAAGACCGTGGCTACAAAGTATCGGTGGCCTCGCTGGGACGAGGCATTGCCACTTCTGAGGACGGCTATTCGGTGCCGGTGGATGTCAGTGTCAAGGATGTCAAATACTACGACTATGACGCCATCGTCTTCATCGGCGGCGAAGGGGCCAGGCTGCTCTTCGACGACAAGGACGTGCAGAAACTGGCCAAGGATGCCAAATACAAGACTCTGGGGGCCACGGGCAATGCAGCCATCATCCTGGCTTTGGCAGGCGTGCTGGAAGGGAAAAAAGCCACTGCCCCTATTGATGTAGCCGGTTGGCTCATTGACAAAGGCGCGGCCTTCACCGGGCGGCCGTTCGAGATAGATGGCAAGGTGTTCACTTTGCAAGACCCTATGGGTACGGAATACTTTGCTAACGCCCTGGCGAAGGCCCTGAACTGAGTTGCCAACCCGTGTTGAGCCCTCTCGGAAGAGTGAGCGTTTGAGCCGCCCTTCTTTTCCGAGGGGGCTCTCTCACAAGGAAGCGAGGTGGCGAGTAGCCATGACAGAAGCGACGGAAAAGTCTGAGGAGCCCCAGCACTCTGGACGGAAGCTGTATCTGGTGCCTCTGGTCTTTGCCTTGAAGGATGCCCCGCCAGGATACACCGAAAAGCTGGAAGCGTATTGGGGAGAAGTCAGAAACCACATCCGCAACCTCGAAGCCCGGTTTGGCAAGATCAGCAAGGTCTACCACGAGTCTGTTCCCTTGGGCGGGGAGGAAGGTCTGAAGCTTGTGGAACGACTCAACGAAAAAGCCCACAAGATGCTCAAGAGAAAATGCCAGCAGGGGGCAGAGTTCATCGCTCTCGAGAACAGAGACCTCTTTGAGGAAGCAATGGACTGGGGGCGTTGCCTGGCCGTGGTGTTAAGTGGACCGGTGCTGCGAAAGGTCTCGGACTTTTACCAGAAAGCCAGCCGCAGACGCTATGAGTTTATGGCCAAGCAGATTGACGAGACCCTGAAAGACGAAGAGGCCGGGATTCTGATCATCGGCGAGGATCACGCTGTTCAGTTCCCGCCAGACATACAAGTGTTCTACGTGTCTCCACTGGCGTTGGACGAACTCCGCCGCCTGCTTCGTGATCAGGCGAGGGCTTCTCAGGAGCGGGCGTCAACTTCCTGACGGGGGCGGGGTCTGCACAGAGGTTCACTAAAGCCTTTTCGTGCCTTCGCGTTCGTGTTTGAGCCCACCAGTCTGGACAAGTGAGGAAAGCCTGGACATGACTGATACACTCTCAGCATTACCCTACGGTGATCTCCTCTTCATGGTCGAAACGTTGATTCCAGAGCGCAGTGACAAGGAGCACTTGGTGGAACTCATCAAAGACGATGAGGGTTTCATCGAGGCTATGCTCAGAGACGAGGAGTTGTTCGACCGCGTGATGAGCGACGAGGAGATTCTGGTGAAAATTTCACCAAAGCTGTTCTTCGCTATCCTTCTCGAAAGGATCCGACGGGATCTGGAGAAAGAAACCTACACGATTGAAAAGAGGCACTCCCAAAGGATAGCCGTTTTCGATTCACACAGAGTGGTGGATCTGCTGAGTCAGAAGCAGATTCGCGACTACCTGGCAGAGATGCTCGCCTCGTTCACCCGCATCGAGAGCTTTACCTTGCCCGTTCGAGTGAGAAAAGGCATCTGGCGCAAGTATCGGTTCAATGACTTTAACGTGGATAGCCTGATCAAATACTGCCAGGCCGTTGACGAAGACCAGCGGTTTCGGTTCTACAAGCGCATTGCGGACGTCTGTCTTTTCTTGGCCGGCATGTTTCCAGAGCACATCGAAGCCCAATATCGCTATCCCCTGAGTGGCAAGATACGGCCGAGGGTCATGGGGCAGAGGCGGAGGAGCATAGAGGATTACGAGGAAGAGGGGAAGGCGTTTTATGAATTGGCGGCCGGGCACGAAGTCGCCAGGGCGCAGAACCTGGATGGGGTCCTTTCGACCCTGTCGGAGAATTTTACGCTGGCCGAAAAACCTCTGGCTTTCATGTCCGATCACTACCTATGGCTTCGCCGGCACGAGCTATTCGAGCTTTGACAGAGGTCAATGATAAAAGTGGGGTAGGCTTTTGCTCAATACCGCGTAATTCTCCAGAGCCCTGCCGGCTCCGAGGGCCACACAGGCCATGGCGTTCTCGGCCACAAAGCAAGGCACCCCCGTTTCCTTGGTCAACAGGCGGTCAATGTTGCGCAACAGCGATCCGCCGCCGGTCATGACCATTCCGCGGTCAATGATGTCGGAGGCCAATTCGGGTGGCGTTTTCTCCAGCACAGACTTGACCACGCCCACGATGGCTGACAAAGGCTCAGCGATGGCCTCCGTCACCTCGCTCGACTTGATTTGGATGGTTCTGGGCAGACCGGCCACCTGGTCTCGTCCTTTGATCTCCATAGTCAATTCTTCTTCCAGAGGCAGGGCGCTCCCAATCTGAAATTTTATCTGCTC
>JAOZOT010000089.1 GCA_029933115.1 Anaerolineae bacterium
TGTGTGGGAACATGCCCCACCCGATCACTTGCCCACGTTTACGTGCGGACTTGCTACAAAAAGTCTACGAAATCACTTACTTCCTGGACCAGAGATTCGGGTAACTGTTGAATCTTGGCGATAGTTACCTCATGAACGGTCATCATTTGTCTCCTTTCCTCGGCTGGCCATCGTCGTCAGAGTTCCTCCCGGCTCAGCGTTCCACCAAGATGCTGGCCTCCGTCGAGAACTGGCCAGGAGAGCGGGAGAGAGATGATCACGCTCGCGCCGAGTGATGTTGGTCAGGTCACTGAGCGGTTCGGCTCTGACAACCAACACCCCTCCTTTGTCAACCAACATAGGCGGCTCCGACTGAGGGCGCAGACGCACGCCGCCCTTGTCTCCTTTTTCGACAACCAAAGTCATCCCTGGCGACAAGCCCAAACGGCTTCGAATCGCCGCCGGTATCAAGATACGACCCAGGTCGTCCAACGATACTTCGATTACTTGGCTCATCTTACCACCCTGTGGAAGGATTTTACTATCTGAGGAGCCCAAGCACATCTCACCTTTGGCCACCGCCTCAGGCTCCGCTACACTCTTGAGGTGTCTGGCGCATATTCAGTATAACCCAACCTGGCCTGGAAGTCAACCCTTTGCCATGCTCATGGCTCTCCAACTTTAGCCTCCCGAAGGCTGGGGGCTTTCGGAAGCTGCTCCTCGTCGAGAATACGCTATTGACATCAGATGCAGAGGGTGCTATACTTAAGAAAGAGCAGACCGATCAATCATTCCGGGAAGGGCTGGGCTTTTACGTTATTGACATAAAGGAATATCTGTGATATAATCTCGATGCCGGTGGGGCGTGGAGGGGATTGAATGAAGCTGACCCATCTGGATGAGCGTGGGCGAGCGCGTATGGTTGATGTCGGGGACAAGCCAGATACTCGTCGGGTGGCGGTGGCCAAAGGTCAGGTCAAGATGAAGCCCGAAACTTTGGCTCTCATCCAGGAAGGCGGAATCGCCAAAGGCGACGTCCTGGCTGTGGCCCAGATAGCAGGTGTGATGGCCGCCAAGCGAACTCACGAGCTCATCCCGATGTGTCATCCTTTGCTCCTGACCAATGTGGCTGTTGAGCTCGAGCCGCAGGAGACGGCCGATTCCATCGAGATAACTGCTACTGTCAAGACTACCGGCAAGACGGGTGTGGAGATGGAAGCCCTTACCGCTGTCAGCGTGGCTGCTCTGACCATCTACGATATGTGCAAGGCTGTAGACCGCGCGATGAGGATTCAGGACATTCGCCTGGTCAGAAAAAGCGGCGGCAAGAGCGGGGAGATTGTGTTGGAGTGAAGGCGCAGGGAACTATTGTCGCTGTCTGCACCGGCGACAGAAAAGGCGTGCGTAAGAGAAACGTGGGGGAAGCCCAGCTTAAGGCCGATTGGGGGATTGAGGGCGATGCCCACGCTGCCAACTGGCACCGCCAGGTGAGCCTGCTGGCCGTGGAAAGCATTGACAAGATGCGCCAGAAGGGCCTTAACGTAGGGCCGGGCAGCTTTGCCGAGAACCTCACCACTCGGGGCATTGATCTGTTAGCTCTGCCCGTCGGCTCGCGTGTGCGCGTCGGCTCCGAGACCGAATTGGAGATCACCCAGCACGGCAAGCTTTGCCACGAGCGTTGTGCCATCTACTACGCGGCCGGTGACTGCGTCATGCCCCGCGAGGGCGTCTTCGCCCGGGTGGTCAAAGGAGGGGTGGTCAGAGTAGGCGATGCCATCGAGCCCGTGGACGACGAGGAGTAGAAAGGCTTGATTCTAAGTTGTGTCAATTGCCGGCAAACTTATCCCCTTAACACGCGCCATTGGCACTGCCAATGTGGTGGCGTTTTCGAGCTCAAGGACGGGCCGGGCTTTGTCAGGGATGCAATCCGAAGGAAGGAGCCCAGCCTGTGGCGTTATCGGGCCATGCTGCCTCTGGATCAAGATGAGCACATCATCTCTCTGGGTGAAGGGTTCACCCCTTTAGTCGAGACCGACGTCTATGGCCTGAAAGTCCACTGTAAGGTGGAGTTCCTGTCTCCGACCGGTTCTTTCAAAGACCGAGGGACCGCCGTCCTTGTCAGCGTGTTGAATAGCCTGGATATCGAAACAGTTGTGGATGACTCTTCGGGCAACGCCGGGGCCAGTCTGGCTGCTTACGCTGCCCGGGCGGGCATGACCAGTGAGATATACGTGCCGGCCGGTGCCTCATCGTCCAAACGAGCCCAGATTGCTATCTACGGCGCCAGGTTGATAACAGTGGACGGTTCCCGCCAGGAGACTGCTCTGGCCGCGCAGAAGACAGCCGCCGGTAATGCATACTATGCCAGTCACTATTACAACCCTTTCACCTTGCAGGGTCTAAAGACTATAGCCTACGAAATTTGGGAGCAGTTGGGCGAGCGTAGCCCTGACAATCTCGTCTTGCCCGTTGGACACGGCACTCTCCTACTGGGGGCGTATCAGGGTTTCATGGACTTGTTTGAGGCTGGCCTAATTGACCAATTGCCCCGCCTTTTCGCCGTGCAAGCCCTGGGCTGTGCTCCCATCTACGAGGCCCATCTCCAGGGCGCCGATGAGGTGAGCCCTCTGAAAGAAGGCGAGACGCTGGCTGAAGGCATCCGCATCCCTTACCCGGTGCGGGGCAGACAGATTCTGACAGCTATCAGGCGTACAGGCGGATCTGTCCTGGCTGTGGACGACGAGCAGATAGCTCGGGCTCAGCGGGAGTTGGCCCGGCGAGGGTTCTACGTAGAATTTACGTCGGCTGCACCTGTGGCTGCTTTGCAAGAGTTACGTAACACCATCACCGCTGATCAGGTCACCGTTGTGCCCCTGACGGGCAGTGGTTTCAAGAACCCTTGAGGAGGCAGTTTGACGAGAGATGTGCGGGTCGTAGTGACCGGCCTGGGAGTCATCAGCCCGGTGGGCCTGGACGTGCCTACTATGTGGCAGAATCTGGTGGCCGGCCGCTCAGGGATAAGGCCCATCACTCACTTTGACGCTTCGGACTTTGGAGTCCGAATCGCGGGCGAGGTCCGGGGCTTTGACCCGATGGACTATATGTCGGCCAAGGAGGCCCGGCGCACGGACCGCTTCGTCCAGTTCGCCATTGCTGCCGCCAGGCAGGCCGTGGCTCAGGCTGGATTGACCGTTGACCAGGCCATTGCTGATCAGGTGGGTGTCATCGTGGGGGCAGGTATGGGGGGCATTAGCACCTACACCAGGGAGTTAAGAGTCCTCGCGGAGAAAGGCCCCCGCCGTGTGAGCCCCTTTCTGATTCCGATGATCACCGTGGACGTGGCTGCCGTCCATATTGCCATCCTGATCGGAGCCAGAGGTCCCAACTTTGGCCTGAGTTCAGCTTGCAGCACCGGCTCCGACGCCATCGGCCAGGCCTACGAAGCTATTCGTCGCGGCGACGCCCAGGCCATGATCGCCGGCGGCACCGAGGCTGCTGTCACCCCCATCGGGGTGGCCGCTTTTGACCGGATGCGGGCTCTCTCCCATCGCAACGAGGAGCCGGAGCGTGCCAGCCGTCCCTTTGACGCTGAACGGGATGGGTTCGTCATGGGCGAAGGGGGAGCCGTTGTGGTCTTGGAAGACCTGTCCTTTGCCGAGAAGCGTGGCGCAGAGCCCTTGGCCGAAGTCGTCGGCTACGCCAACACCTCTGATGCTGTATCCATAGTAGCTCCGGCCGAGGGAGGGGCAGGAGCAGCCAGAACGATGGCCCTGGCTCTGAAGAAAGCCGGCCTGAGCCCTGAGGAGGTGGATCTCGTCAGTGCTCATGGTACGTCTACCCCGCTGGGTGATTTGCACGAGACTCTGGCTCTCAAACGGGTTTTCGGCGCCCGTGCCTACAAGGTGCCCATCAGCGCCACCAAATCTATGACTGGTCATCTCCTGGGAGCAGCCGGAGCTTTGCAGGCCGTCATCACCGTGATGGCTATCCGAGAGGGCGTCATTCCCCCCACCATCAATTACACCACACCCGATCCCCAATGCGACCTGGACTATGTGCCCAACGTGGCCCGTCGTGCCCCAATCAGGATAGCCCTCTCCAATTCCTTTGGTTTCGGAGGCCACAACGTAGCGCTGGTTTTCAAAGCCTTGTTCTAGGACTGTAATCATTCCCTCCAGACCTTTCCGACCCGTCAGACCCATTGGAAGCCTATGTCTCATTTATCCGAATGCGAGGCAGCTTTCGGCGTCACTTTTGCTGATAAAACCCTTTTGCAGCGTGCTCTGACCCATCGCTCATACGTCAACGAAAACCCCGATTTCCTCTTGGAAGACAATGAGCGCTTGGAGTATCTCGGTGATGCTATATTGGATTTCGTCATCGGTGAGTACCTTTATCATCACTTCCCGGAAATGCGAGAAGGGGAGCTCACCAGCCTGCGGGCGGCTCTGGTAAAGACCGAGACCTTGGCCCGTTTCGCCCTCCAGCTTGACCTGGGGCGATATCTATTCGTCGGTCGTGGTGAAGCGGAAAGCGGGGGGCGGGAGCGCCCGGCCAATCTCTGCGCGGCCTTTGAGGCCCTGGTGGGAGCGATATACCTGGACCAGGGCCTTGAGACGGTCAGAGATTTCCTCGCCCCTTTCGTTGAGCCTGAGCTGGAGCGCATCATTCAGGGTGAATTGGACAAGGACGCCAAGAGCCTCCTTCAGGAACTGAGCCAGGGCTTGTTGCAATTGACCCCCACTTATCGTACTGTGGCGGAGCGGGGGCCGGACCACGCCAAAGAGTTCACCGTTGAGGTAGTCATCGGAGGTCAGGTCTATGGGCGTGGACGGGGGCCCAGCAAACAAGCCGCTGCCCAGGCGGCCGCCAGAGTAGCCCTGAAAAGATTTGACGATCGGGGCAGAGGTGGTTGACAGGCTGGCCGGCCCTCCCGCAGGTGGCGGACCCTGGGGAGGGTTACTGCCCGCGTAGTGTAGACATACCACCCTCCCGCAGGTTGCGAACCCTGCGGGAGGGTTACTGCCGTGCAGTGTAGACATACCACCCTGCAGGTGGCGGATCCTGCGGGAGGGGCACTTGCGGCTGTGAGGGGGTGCTTTTTCTTCGATTTTGTGGTATAATGGATATCAAGTAATACGTGCTTCTGCGCGTTTGAGGCGCACTTATAGTTGCGCAGCCCTCCGACCGTTCGGCTAAGGCTTTGACTGAGGCTCGGCCCAAAGGCCGCTCACGACGAAGCCCGCCGCTCAGGCTCAATGTTGTATGTTAAGGAGGCAAATATGTCGGCGAGGGTTATCTCCATCACTAATCAGAAAGGTGGAGTGGGCAAAACTACCACAGTCATCAACCTGGGAGCGGCCCTGGCAGAGTTGGGGAGAAAGACCTTGTTGATCGATCTGGACCCTCAGGCAGCTCTCTCGGTGGGATTTGGTATCAATTCCTACGAGTTGGAGGAGACCATTTACAATGCCCTCGTCGAGTCGGATAGCACAACTCTCGAAAGCGTTATCCATTACGAGATCAGACCTAACCTCGATGTAGTACCTTCCAATATTGACTTGGCGGCTGCCGAGATGGAGTTGATCGCTGCCATCGGACGGGAATACATCCTCAAAGAAAGTTTGGAGCCGGTTCAAGAAAGATATGAGTACATTTTGATTGACTGTCCTCCCAGTTTGGGTTTGTTGACCATCAATGCTCTGACTGCCTCTGACGAGGTGCTAATTCCCCTTCAGTGTGAGTACCTGGCCCTGCGGGGGATGCGGATGTTGATTGAGGTCATCGAAAAGGTTCAGAAGAAGCTCAATCCCGATCTGAAAATATTGGGCATCTTGGGTACCATGTACAATGCCAGGACAGTCCATGCTCAGGAGGTTATCGAGGAGATAAGATCCGTCTTCGGGGATAAAGTCTTCGACGTCGTGGTTCATAACAGCATCAAGTTTGCCGAAGCGCCAGTGGTCCACAAGCCTATTCTGGAATACGCCAGTGGACATCCAGGGGCTGTGGCCTATAGAACCCTAGCGGAGGTGATAGTCAATGGCGAGGAGAAAGAGAGCAAGTATTAAGGGCATGGGGGCCGATATCCTGTTTGGGGAGAAGGCGCCTCCTAAGAAAAAGCCAGAAGCGGAACTCGAAGCAGAAGTTGATATAGAGGAGCTGCTTGGCGAGGAAGCCGAACTGGCGGAGCCAGAGTTGGACGCTGACCTGGAGAAGGTGTTTGGCGAAGAGGTGGTAGCTATGGAACCGGTATCACCCACGCCGGTTACACCGCCGAGGACGAAAGAAATAGTATCGCCTCCGCTGGAGGTACCTCCTTCATCGGAGCCGAGAAAAGTCTCTGTGACTCTGAAAGTGGAAGAGCCCTCACCTCCGTCAGTCGCCCCGATACCTAAAGCAGAGGAGGTTCCACCAACTCCGACTCCCCCGCCGGTCACTCCGGCACCAACGGCCGAAGCCCCACCGACGGAGATACCGGCCAGGCGGTTGGAGGAAGCTGCTTACGGACCGCCTCCTGGTGTGGCCAGGCCGGCGGCGGCCGAGGCTGCTCCTACTGCTCCACCAGGACAGCCTCTTGTTAGCCCCTATGATAGGCCGCCTCCGGAAATCAAGCCGGGAGGGTATCTCTTGGAGCACCCGGTTGCCGTAGGTGAGGGAGCCGGTCTGCCCACAGGAGTCGTCCCTCGTGAAAAGCGGGTTGAGGCTGAGCCAACTGAGGAGATACCCCCGCAAATTTCACCCCAGGTAAGCGAAAGAACGGTCCTGGGGCGGCTGGGAGAGGAGCGGCAACGTGCTCTGCTCAAACAGATTGACAGTCTGGTTGTGGAAGCCGCCCGTGTGCTGAGCGTGGACAAAGGCCTGGAGGAAGCTCTGACCCTGTTGCGTGAGGCCAGAGACATCTCGATAGAACGGCCTCGCCAGTTCGACCAGGCTGAGTATCGGGTGGCCAGAGTCAGAGCGATGCTGGAGCGGAAGCAGAACATCAGCCGGTGGTCGTTAATCTACGGCTATCCTGTTCTGCTTTACGAGGTTGTCTGGTTCATGTTGCTCCTGGGCTCTTTGTTGTTCGACCATTCATTGGCTGTCTTTATTGCCGGCCTTACCAAGACGACCGTCTCCGATCTGGCTTCTCTTTCGATGGAACACGTCTTTCCCTTGTGGAACACGATGGCCTGGGGAGGGATCGGCGGTGTGGTGGGTTCTTTGTACAGCCTCTACTGGCACGCGGCGGTGGAGCAGGATTTTGACAAGCAATACTTGATGTGGTACATCGTGCAGCCAATAATGGGGATTATCCTGGGGGGCATTGTGTATCTGATCATCGCTGCTGGGTTTATCTCCGTGCAGGTCTTGGCAGCACAGGCTCCCACTGTCAGCGAGGCAGCTCAGGCTATGTCCAACCCGGCCGTCAAGGCTTTCCACTCTGTGGTGGCGTGCGTGGCCGGATTCCGTCAGAGGTTTGTCTACGAGATGCTCGACCGGATTGTCCAGGTGCTCACCCCCAGGCCCAAGACCAAAGCCGAGCGGGAGGCTGAAGAAGCCGAGGGGGAGGGAAGCTAGAGGCCGGTTGATACGAAATGTCAGCGTGGGTGAGGTGAGGCAGGATGGTTGTCGAACCGGCTCTGATTGAAACGGGGTTAATCACGGGCGATGAACTGGCCGCGATGGGTGATATCGGACCATGTGAGTTGGTCGAGGGGAGAATCGTGCCGATGAGCCCGACCGGAGATGAGCATGGCAGTTATGAGGGGAATTTCTACTACGCTCTTCGCTCTTTTGTAGATACTCACAAACTGGGAAAAGTTCGTGTCGGAGAAGTTGGGATTTACACCCGCCGCAATCCCGACACAGTGCGCGGTGCAGACGTAGTCTTTATCTCCAATGAACGCTATGCTCAGAAAAAGTCTCCCGGCTATCTGGACATCGCACCGGATCTGGTGATCGAGGTTCTATCGCCGAATGATTCCTGGATTGAGGTGACTCAGAAACTGCGGGAGTATTTTGCTATCGGCGTGCGCCTGGTGTGGGTGGCTGATCCTCGAACACGCAGCGTATATGCCTATCGCGCCCTTGATGACAGGCGCGAGTTCACCGAGAACGATGACCTGCCAGGAGACGATGTGCTACCTGGATTCTCGGTCAAAGTAGCGCAAATGTTTGAAGAGTAACGGGAAGGTCAGCGAAAGAGCCGAGAGATTATCTCGGCTCTTTTTGATGCCCCTAAGTCAATTTCGCCCTCTTTAGCCTCGGATTGGGGGTGATGCCCGGGATGCGACCTCGTTTGGCTATGGGTTTGCCCTCTATGGCTTTGATGTCTCCGGTGAAGTCAATGGGTGGAGCACCGGAGATGGCGCTGCCGATGCCGAAAGCGTCAACGGGGGCTCCTCGTTCCCGGAAGAGGCGGATGCGAGGGGGGTCAATGCCGCCGCTGACCACTATTTTAACGCGCTGATAACCGGCCTGGTCCAGGCGGGCCCGCACTTCTTTGACCAGGTCGGGGGTGACGCGGCCCCGCTCGGCCGGAGTGTCCAGCCGCACACCCCACAGCCGTTCGCCCAGGGCAGCCGCCACCCGCAGGCTCTCTTCGGCCTCGTCTTTGAAAGTATCTACCAGGGCGATGCGGTTCACCTCTGGCGGCATGTGACGGTCAAAGGCCAACGTCGCCTCCACAGTGTCGCCAAAAATGAGGATCATGGCGTGGGGGATGGTGCCGGTAGGGTCAAGGCCGGCCAGTTCGGCTCCGGCCGGAGTGGCACAGCCCACGCAGCCACCCACGACGGCTGCGTATTCCATCCTGGCCGAGACGTCGGGGTGGACGTGGCGGGCTCCAAAGCTGACAACAGGGATGCCCCCGGCCGCTTCGACACACTCTCGGGCCGCTGTGGCCCAGCCGCTCTCGTGGGCCAGAATGCCCAGGATGGCCGTCTCATAAAGGCCAAAGCTCTGGTAGGGGGCGGTGATCCGTAGCACGATTTCTTTGGCCTGCATGGGCTCACCTTCGCCCAACGCCCAGACCTCGGCCGCCGGAGGCAATACCGTGCCCAACAGATTCAGCACTTCCTTCACCCCGCAGATGATCCCCTCGCCATTGGGAAAGATTTCCATAGTCACCACGGGGTTCAGGCCCTCTTTTTCCAGCACGGTTTTGGTGCGGGCGAAGTAGATGTCGGCTCGGTCTTCGGAGAGGGCCAGACGTATCGGATGGTCAGTCTTCTGGGTCATCGGTGTGCTTCTCCTACCCTCCCGCAGGCTGGGGCGGTATCCTCGCCAAGGCCACGCCCGTGAGGCGCTTTCAATCTGCTGCCAAAGTGAATTTCAAGCCTGCGGGAGGATAGCCGTCCCCTCTGCGAGTGAATTACGAAAGGGCCTCTTTAGGAAAGCCTTGCTCTCAAAGCCTGATACCAGGCCAGTTCTCGATAGGAGCGGTTGAGTGGACAATGTGCATTCCCGCCTGAGCAAATCTCTGGAATGCGGCGTTCGCTGCATCTGTATAGTCCATAACGCCGGGTACAACTACCGGGGAGGTACAATCTTCCAGGAGATACACTTTCTTGGCCAACTTTTTGTCTCGCACGAGAATATCTTCCAATAGATCGTCAATGGTCCACGCAACGCAATGGCTTTTGGCCTGTCCGGCGATGATGACCGCGTCAAATTGCAGCAGCCTCTCGATAAATTCGACGTTTTTCTGGGCAATCGGCTTCCCGTCCGGCCCTTCCAACACCTCTGGGCCGAGGACTGAATAATGCTCGGTGAGTGGATTGTCTCCTTTGACCTGGAAACGCGGCTGGCTGTACCGTGCTATGCTGTGGAAAAAGATGACTTCCTCAACGGCCGAGACGAGGGCGTGGCCAATGCTGCCCAGCATGGCGTGATATGGCCATATAGTCAGCTCATATTTGCCGCCTTCTTTTAGCATCTTTGTATATTTTAGAAGGTGGCGCTGTGTGTAATCCGCGTCTATCCCGAGGCTATGGCAAAGTGCGGAGTTAAATTTCCAGCGGCCCTTCTCTACATCTTCTTCCGAGATGAGCGTGAAAGGCGCCGGTTGTCTGCCCTCGTCGTTGATCCAAAATGAGGAGTGGAAAATCTGCATCGCCTGGTGTGTGTCCATCGTCGGGCAAATCTGGGTGATTACATCTAGGTTGCGGTAGATGAACTCACACAACCTTCGATTGTCGTCAACCGCTCCTGTTCCAGAGCGCCCACCGACGAACAGTTCAAAGCCGGGGATACAAAATGTATTTTGCACGTCCACCGTCATTAGACAGATTTTGAATCTGTCATTGGCTGCGGGCTGTATATGATGTTGCTTCGCCCACTCCTCGGCTTCCTCAGCCCGTTCCTGGTAAGGTACCCTCCAAACTTCACCGACTTTGTCGGGGTCGAAGTGAGGTGGAATAGGAAGGTCACGGTGCGCCATATTTCGCCCTCCCTCTCTGTCTCCACAGGTAGCTCTGCATTCTCCAGAGAGCCTTTCATAATTTGTGGATGTTCACCCTCCCGCAAGCTGAGGCGGTATCCCCGCCAAGGTCACGCCCGTGAGGCGCTTTCTGCTGCCGAAGTGAATTTCAAGTTGAGGGTGGCTGTCTGCGAGTGAATTACGAAAGGTCTCTCTCCACAGAAAAGCGGG
>JAOZOT010000534.1 GCA_029933115.1 Anaerolineae bacterium
GGTGGACTCTGCGCAGGTAGGGTGCGGCTGCCGGCCCAAGAGCCCAGGCGACGCCGGCCTTGCCCGCGTTCAGCCCAACGGCGCCAAGCCAGGCCCAATCTCCCTTGAGGGTTGGCCGGGAGCGAGGGGCAAAGAGGCCGACGGCCAGGTTTACCGGCGCCGCATACCGATTCAAGCTCTGTGGCGCTTCTGGCACTCCGCCCAAGGGATTCGGCCGCAACGCTCGACCGATGTACGGATCGTAGTACCGGCCGCTCCCTTGGTACACCAACCCCGTGCTGCCATCCAACGGCTGGCCCTGCCACAGCCGATTAGTCAACGTGAGCGGAATCGTGTTGGTGATGACCTCCCCATACGGGTCGTATTGCACGCGGCCCACCGCTCCACCAGCGGCGTCGGGGTGATTCTGTAGCACTCGGCTCTCTACTCAGGCGAATCTGGTGGAAAGGGAAGCGGCCGCAACCGCGGTGGACCTCCCCCATGTAACTCACTATGAGGATAATCCAGCAGCCACCGCTTCCCGGTGTCCGGGCAAACGTACTCGGTCTGCCAGGCGATTGGGTCCACTCGCACTTCACGTAAGTGCTCCCTGGCATAGGAAGAAGCTTCCGCACCTTCCAGTTGAGTCAATGTTTCACAGCGACACTTCATGCCACCTCCCGTCTGGATACACCGCCGTTTTTTGCAGAAAAGCGTGTTAATGAATAATCCTGATAATCAGATTTTCAAGATCCGACAGCAGTAAATTGGGAATCACAAACTCACGTGCGCCACCTGCTGTTAAGCCACCGCCCACGAATCCTGGACTACTTCGAAAGACTGGAGAGGCTACCCCAGACACCGGTGCATCGAACTCAAACACCGCAAAGGGACCTTCAATCAAGTTGCCGGCTTCGTCCACAAGTGTCAGTCGTTCCGCCAAGCCACGCGATGTTGTTATACCAGCAATATCCTCTGCTGCGGTGACAAAGACCTCTTGTGCTCCGGGCGCTCCCAGTGTTGGCGATTCTGCATACCTTGCAGGCACAACACGTGCCAATCTTCTCGGTATCGGGTTTGTAATTCCCCTATTGCTAATTGCTCCCTTCCCTCGCAGTGTCCCTTCTGGCGGCGCATTAACGGTCATCATGGCCGCCATGAGACCCATCTGAAATTCAGGGGACTCTACGATCTCGTCAATGGTTTTCAGTACAGGGACTCGGGCATACATTGGCTCGCGAATGTTGCGGCGTTGCCATGCTTGGATTTCCTCAAGCTGCGCCTGCATTCGCCTTGCAGTGGTTCCTCTGGGCAGACCACCAGCCAAATCTGTATAGGCGAATATGTCAAAAGTGAACGCCGTGACTACAACATGCCACCAATTCCAACCTTCCGGCTGGTGCCCGCTTGGATCCGTGTACCGCAGCGGATTGTTCCACACGTATGTATATCTGTTAAGGTCCTGCGGACTGAGCGGTTCCGGCACGATGGTATCCGCCTGGATCCACCGTCCCAGGGCGGGGTCATACCGGCGCGCACCCATCTGGTACAGCCCTATTGTACCATCAAACCGCGCTCCGGTGAAGAGCCGGTCCGTCAGCGTCACGGGCAGAGTGCCGGTGATGACCTCCCCATAAGGGTCGTATTGCACGCGGCCCACCTCTCCACCGGCGGCGTCGCTCACGGCCACGGTGGAGCCGAGGTGATCCTGGTGCACGTAGTACAGCGTGCCGTCCACGCGGGTGGCGACCCTTCGACTCTGCTCAGGACAGGCCCGCCAGCCGTTGGAGGGCCATGTAAAAAAGCCACCAAAGCGATGCCCTCGGTAGCTTCAGTGCTCTCAACAGTTCGGTGGTCCTATACGAGGAGCGTTTACTCACCTATGGACACCTCCAGTGGAGGCGAACGCAGTTCACCAGTCCAAGCATCCAGACCAAATTGATGACCATCATGGTCATTGTGATACTCAGCCACAATCTGGTACATACCGTCCTGTGAAAAGTCAAAATATGTAGATAGCATAATCTCTCGTTGCCACTGATCGCCAGGTGGCAACTCCATAAAATCATCCTGTTTCGGATATGGCCACAGCCTGTCTTCGATGATCATGCGAGGCGCAACTGGCGTTTTACTTGGTCCAATGACCTGAAATCGTAACTCATATGCTTCGTGATATTTGTAGTCGAAGATCATCTGCAATCTTTTATTGACTATAAGCGTCCTTGGTGTAAGATTAGCGAGAGTAACTGTTACAATTACACTCTCTCCCTTACAATAGTCACGCTTCGGACTGCTTAGGAGTAGTGAAGGAGCAAAAGGTACAAGCTGGCCGTTAGTACAATACTCATAGTCCATGGTGTCTCCCCCAAAGGTCTTTGAATTGTGTCCACATTTGGAAAACCTCGTTAAATTCCTCACCACTCAGCCCAGTTCTATACGCGTTCATAATCTCCCAGCCATAGGCTTCCATTTCCCATGCCGCCCAATCGTAGACACGAGTTCCTGCTGCCTCCTCGTAGTATTGCAGTGCATGAACTAGTTCGTGCCCCAGAGTACTTGCCAGCTGGCTCGCTGAGGAAAAGGCTTTCGGGCCAATGGTTATAGCTGTTCTGCCACCACCAAGTGGTGTCGTGCGACCAAATCCGCCCAAGGTTGGGTCATAGGTGATGCTCTCAACATAGGAAGGTATCTCCATGCCTTGTTGCTCTAAGCCTGTTTTCGACACCTGGTTCCGATGCGAGGCAGCACAAAGCAGGCCTCG
>JAOZOT010000535.1 GCA_029933115.1 Anaerolineae bacterium
GCCTGCGGGAGGGTGACCTGGGGCAGGTGCAAGGCAACGACCCTCCCGCAGGGTTCGCCACCTGCGGGAGGGTGATATATTTGCGATATACCCACGGCAGCATTTTCGCAGGCGGGGCCTTGCCGAATCCCGGTGAATCTGATACAATCCGAAGTGTCGGGGTGTAGGCCCTCACCCCCTCCCTGACACTCTCGAACCGGGAAAGGAGAAGAATGGTGGACCTAGTCATCAAGAACGGTACTATTGTTACCGCAGCGGACGTCTATCAGGCCGACATCGGTGTGGAGGGTGAAAGGATCGCTTCCATCGGCCACGATCTTGCCGGTCAGGAGGTCGTTGATGCCACGGGCTATTACGTCTTCCCCGGCTTTGTGGACGCCCATGTCCACCTCAGCCTGCCGGTGGGCGACGTCGTCTCTTCGGACGACTTTACTACCGGCACCATCGCCGCTGCCTGCGGGGGGACGACGACCATTCTGGACTTTATCACCCCTCAACCGGGCCAGTCGCTGCAGGAGGCGACAATCGCCCGGCGGGGAGAGGCCGATGGCCGGGTAGCCATTGATTATGGCCTGCATCTGACGGCCGTTGACGCCACACCCGAGACTTTGGAAGCGCTGCCAGAACTGGCCGCTCAGGGCTATACTAGCCTCAAATTGTACACTACCTATGACATGCGTCTGGACGATGAGCAGTTCTTGCGTCTGCTGGCCGCTGCTCGCGAATGTGGGCTTCTGCCTCTGGTGCACACCGAGAACCACGCCGCTATCGAATACCTCAAGGCCGGGCTTCTGGCAGCGGGCAAGACCGGGCCTCGCTATCATCCCCTCAGCCGCCCGCCTGTGGTCGAAGCGGAGGCGGCCAACCGGGTGCTGACTCTGGCCGGCTTGACCGGCACCCCGGTTTGCATCGCTCACCTCACCTGCCGTGAGACTCTGGCGGCCATCGAGGCGGCCCGGGCCAGAGGACAAGCCGTCTACGCTGAGGTCTGCCCCCAGCACTTGCTCCTCTCGGTAGACGACTACGACCGACCTGGCTTTGAAGGAGCCAAGTTTGTCCTTTCGCCACCTTTGCGCGACCGCTCTCACCAGCAGCCTCTCTGGCGGGCCCTGGCCAATGGCGGTTTGCAGGCCGTGTCCACAGACCATTGCCCGTGGACTTTTGAGCAGAAGCAGCGCGGGCGCGATGATTTCACGCAGATCCCCAACGGGGCGCCGGGAGTTGAAACCCGGGTGCCGCTTATCTACAGTGAGGGGGTGGGCAAGGGGCGACTGTCCCTCAACCGTTTCGTCGAGGTCTGCGCCACAGGGCCGGCCCGCCTCTTCGGACTGTATCCACAGAAGGGCACTATCGCCGTCGGCAGTGACGCCGACCTGGTGCTCTGGGACCCTGAGAAGGAGCACCGCTTAACTCAAGAGAGCCTGCACATGAATGTGGACTATAGTCTTTATGAGGACATCACCGTCAGAGGCTATCCGGTCCTGGTCATGCAGCGGGGTAGGGTCATCGTCCGGGACAATGAGTTCGTGGGCTCGGTGGGGGCCGGTCGGTTTCTGCGACGCGGCTTATTTCGCCTGTAGGTCCCTGTCGTGGGTTTTGAGCATCCGCAGCGCGTTCAGGGTGACCCATTTGGAAGGTTGCCCCTTCTGCTCGAATTGGGTCCATGTTTTGGCCGGGCTGTATTCCAGAGGCCAGCGCCCTTTTTCGTCCTGTTTATTCAGGGTGAACTCGATGGCTTTGGCCAGGCGTGGATTATGACTGTGCCCGAGCCTGCTCAGGACCAACAGCGTCTCCAGGACGTTGCTGACGTAGGTTGAGGGGAAGCCGAATCGAAACCAGAGAGGGCTGACGCCTCCGTGGCCGCTGGGATAGTCAGCTTGGACCAGGTCGTAGCTCAGGAGGAACTCTACCCCTTGTTCGATGGCCTCCTGGACGGCCGGCGAACGTCCCCCTTCTGGGAGGGCAGCGAAAGCCGAGAGGACTTTGACCACTCCCCAGGCGCAAGGCAATCGGCCGTTGTAGTAACAGCGAAAGCCTTTGTCTCCGTTGACTCGTGCCGCCAGCCAATCCAAGCCTTGGCGCACGCGGGGGTCATTGCCGTAGCCGAACCACAGCAGCGAGCGCAGCAAGTTGCCGTTGAGACAGATGATCGCCCCCTCCTTCCCCTTGTTGGCGATAAAGGCGCCGTCGGGGCGCTGGGTGTGCTCAAAGATGTGCTCGCAGGCCCTTTCGATCGGCACTGTGCGCGTCGCTCCCAGATCGGCCAGGAAAATGATCTGCCAGACGGTGGCCCGATACTTGGGGCTGTAGCCGATGCCCGGCTTGACCCAGTAGCCGGCGGGGTATTGGGCCTCCAATATCTTCTGCACCGGTCCAGAGGCCATGATAGCTGCTTTCGCCTGGCGGACCTCAGCCTCGAATGGAGGGCGTTCCAGAAGATCGGTCAGGGTGAAATAGCGGACTGAGGGGTTGACTTTGGCGGGCTCAAGCGAGTTGCCCGACTCCAGAAGCCAGGGAATGGGGTTCGCTTTCAGGAGGCTCATCCAGTTGCCCATCCTCTACCATCCCTCCTCCCTTGACAGTAAAATGAATCGCGTCGCCCGGTAGTTTCATTTAATCGTGGTTGCGCAGGCTGCCTCATTTCTTTGGGGAAGCATGTCCCGCTTGACCACCCGCCCACGCTTAGAGCGTGTCTGAAAATTCAGAGGGCGGCGCTCGTAGTAACGACTTCGGGTAACT
>JAOZOT010000536.1 GCA_029933115.1 Anaerolineae bacterium
CCGAATATCAAGCTTGCATTTATTGCTATGCGAAGGGGATGGCGAATTCGTGGAAATAGCACCAAACTTTGACAAATAGCCCCTCCAATGCTACAATTTAGTCTGTGTATGATGTCATAGTTGTTGGAGCAGGCATCGGCGGGGCGGCAGCGGCCTACTTCCTGGGCGAGGCAGGCCGGCAAGTGCTGGTCCTGGAAAAAGAGGCCCTCCCCCGCTACAAAGCCTGTGGTGGCGGAGTGCCAAAGTCAGTCTTCCGCCGCTTCCCATTTCCCTTTGATAAAGTAGTAGAGTCTGAAATCGCCACCGTCCGTTTCTCCTACAATGGGAAAAGAGAGGTCGTTTTCCCTCTACCCGCCAGGTCGGTAGCGATGGTCATGCGTGACCGATTCGATGCCTTCGTCTTGAGCCAGGCCAAGGCCGAAGTCAGAGACTGTGCAACGGTAGTCGAGGTCGTGGAAGAGAGAGACCAGGTGCAGGTGAGCACGGCCGACGGCCAGGAACTGACGGCTCGTTATCTGCTCGGAGCCGATGGGGCCAATTCGACAGTGGCCAGAGCCCTCGGCCTGCGACGGAGGAAGACCCTGGGAGCAGCCATCGAGGCGGAGGTACAAGTTGATGGCCAGACCTTAGCCGAATATGCCCGGACAGCCCTCTTTGAATTCGGTGCTGTCTCCGGCGGCTACCTGTGGATTTTCCCCAAGAAGGAGCATCTGTCCGTTGGCATCGCCGTGTTCGGCAAAAGCCACGCTGATTTAAAGGGCATCCTGAAGCGTGAGATGGCCAAGTTTGGCCTTGCCCTTGGCGATACCCCTCTGCACGCTCACCCTCTGCCCGTCCACCGGCGCCGTGAGAAGCTGGCTACAGAGCGCACTCTCCTCGTCGGAGACGCGGCCGGATTGGTAGACCCTCTCTCAGGTGAGGGCATTCGCCACGCTGTGCACAGCGCACACCTGGCAGCCGAAGCCATTGCCGGAGACGAGATAAGAGCGTACACACCGATAGTGCAACAGAGGATTGGAGCCGGTCTACGCCGGGCCCGTTGGTTGGCCCGCCTGTTCTACGGGCTGCCGCGCCTGGGCTTCCTTCTGGGCGTATGCAACCCCAGAATAGTCCAGAGCTTCGCCGATATGTTGGACGATCGGGCCAGCTACTTTGACATCAGCAAGCGTCTCCTCTTTAATTTCAATAGGCCGCACGCCAACAGGGCACCATAAAGCATTAAAGACGCCTGCCTGACCGCTCGCAAGCGGATCTGGCGATCCGCTGCCTGCCCGGTGGTAACTGCTCACCTGCTCGTGCCGGATTTGCAATCCGACGGATCCAGTGAGTAAAAACCGGAGCAAGCTGGCCGCCATAGGTTTGGGTTGCAAATCCGAACTGAACGAGGTGAGCAGTCACGCCCGCTAAATTCAGCGAGCCATCGGGAACAAGGTGTGTTTTCAAGAGAGACCAACTCACATGAAACCCGGCCAGTGCAGGAGGAAAGCAATTGGGAGGAAGCAGTGAGTAGACAACTGCTCGTCGAGGTTGGAAGCTTGTCAGATCCCGGTCAGGTGCGAGAGCTCAATGAGGACTGCTTGGGCACTCCCGCAATCATGGGAATATCCCCGGACCTAGCAAAGCGAAAAGGCCGACTTTATGCCGTAGCCGACGGCATGGGCGGGCACGCGGCCGGGGAAGTCGCCAGCCAGCAGGCTATCTCTACACTCTTCAAGGAGTATTACGCCTCTCCCTCCATCGAAGTCATCGAAAGAATGAAAGAGGCCATCGAGGCAGCCAATGCCGAAGTTCACGCACAGGCCTCATTGGACCGCGCCAAGGCAGGTATGGGCACCACCCTGGTGGCCGCTGTCCTGCACGGCGATGACCTCTACGTGGCCAACGTAGGCGATAGCCGAGCCTACCTGGTGCGTGAGCAAAGCATCGAACAGATCACCAGAGATCATTCCTGGGTCAACGAGCAAGTCCAGGCTGGCATCATTACCGAGCAAGAGGCACGCGAACACCTCTACCGCAACATCATCACCCGTTCTCTGGGCACCAAACCCGATGTAGATATTGACTTCTTTCAGAAAAAGATGCAGCCGGGTGACGTTCTTGTGCTCTGTTGCGACGGTCTATCCAATGAAGTAGAGGATGACGAAATCGCCCGCATTGTCTCCACCACCCATAGCGCCCAAGAGGCAGTACAGAAGCTCATTGACCTGGCCAACCAGCGCGGCGGCCCGGATAATATCACGGCCATCGTGGTCAGGGTTGGTGAGGCAGTCAAGGCGTCTCGGCCGGTGCTGCCTCTGGTCGCCGGAGGGGGATTGGCGGCGATTCTCATCGCGGCCGCTGCCTACTTTGGAAGCGGAGTTGCAAAAGAGAAGTGGCTGGCCACGCCGACGGCGACCCCTACCGCCACCAGCACCTCGACGGCAACACCCAACCCGACTTACACGCCCACGGCTACCCTTACCCCCACTCCCACAGCCACGGCCACCCCCAGTCCGACCAGCACCCCAACGGCGACGGCAACCTCAACGGAGACGCCAACAAAGACACCATCTCCGACTTTGACGAGCACTCCAACGGAGACACCGACAGAGACATCATCCCTAACGGCCGCTCCGGCCCACACCTCGACAGCGCCTCCGGCGAGCGCATCGTAGCGCCCTAGCCCACTTTCCGCGGTTGCTCCTGCCGGACCGGCCACCCACCAACTACGGCGGTAACACTTTGGTTTTGTGAGCAAC
>JAOZOT010000090.1:0-3016 GCA_029933115.1 Anaerolineae bacterium
TGATCTCACCCCCGCCTGCGACGGGGGCTTCATACCATGGTCTGGGTAGTTACACACGTACACAATAAAGGCCCAAAACCCAAGGTCCGAGGCCTTGCGACTTTGGACTTTGAACTTTGGGCCCTTTGTGCCGCTGCGCTCGTTCTCAGCCGGTCTCGGCAGATCGCGATTTAGTGGACCACAATTGTGCTCGTGGCAGGTTTGTGATCTGCCTCTTGGCCGCCGGGCTGCAAATTTCACTCTGAGCAGGGCGAAGGACCGGCGAAAGCGAGCTGTAATTTAGATTCATCGTGGTGTGCACTGAAGCGCGCCTTCGATCTGCCGAGGCTGCAATCTCCCCGCTCTGAGCGAAGCGAAAGATTCAGCCAGGAGGCTTGCTGTGGAGCGGATCTCTATGTCCAGACGTTCTTCAGATAAGCTGGTATGTCAACGGCTTCGCGGGGGCCGACTCTTATCTCCCAGCCGGGCAACTCTTCTTCCAGTTCACCTGATATGCCGGAGACAAAGCCCGGAATGACGATCTTCTGATGGCTGAGTTTTTCCGCGACGTTGAATTCTTTGACCGTCTTGGCGATTTTCTCGGCGTCGAACTTGCCGGCGGCCCAGGCGGTGAGCACGCTCAGCCCCTCGGAGTCGCAGATGAGGAGCCAGGAAGGAATACCAGAGCCTTCCACCTCGCCCGAGACGCTGAAGTAGGTCAGGGAGAAGTTGGTGGTCACCAGCAGCGGCGATTCAGCACTGGGGCCATTGATATCTCGCAGGCCGGGCTCCACCTGGATGGGTTTCTGCGGATCGGTGTAAATGTTCAGGCGCAGGGTTAGCAGAGGATAGGCCGTGGCCGGGTCGAAATGGTCGAGGACGATGAACCCGCCGTATTTGGCGATGTGTTGGGCGGCCAAGATGACCTCTTCTGCTTCGGACTCGGCTCCTTCGCCCGGGAAGGTAATATATGGATAGCCCAGCAGGCGGAAGTTCTTTTTCAGAGCCAAGCGACGCAGTTGAGTCAGCGTGCTCAGGGACTCGCCGGGTGTCCTGGCTCCGGGGTCGAGGACGATGTCTTCTACCCCGGCCTCCTTGACCTGCTCGACCAGATTGGCCAAGGCGGTCAGGCCTTCCGGCTCGTAGACGGCCAAGGGAGCTTCGTGCTCCTTGGCCAGCTCAGCCATAGCCTGCCAGTTGTCCTTATCCGCAGCATAAAGCAGGGGCTTGCTGCCGTCGGTCTTGGCCAGGGCGGCTTTCATGGCTGCGGGGTCCTTGGCTATCAGGATCAGAGGCAATTGAGTCTTGGCCCGCACCGCCTCTACGCAGGCCGCGAAGGTATCTGCATCTCCAGAAGCGTTTTCCACTGCGATGCCGTTGAGCCTTAGCTCCATGCCCACGCGCTCCACACTGAAGCCGTCAACCTTGGCTACCAGTTCCTCGACCTCAGCGAGGGGTTGATCGTCCTTAACCCGCACCATGAGCCCCGGCTCGTGGAAGAAAGTCTTGTCGTGACGGAACAAAACCGTCTCGTTACCGACTTCGATCTTCTGGTCACCTGTGCCAACGGTGATCAGACGGATAGGCGGGGCTGCGGCTGCGGCCAGGGCTTCTTTGGCCTCATCGGAGACGTGAGGGCAGGCTGATAGTTCGGCCTGCTTCTGTGAAAGCTTCATAGCAAAGGCCAGGCAGGTGGGAAAGCCGCAATCTTTACAATTGGTTTTAGGAAGCAATTTGTAGATTTCAAGACCACTTAGCGCCATTGGTTATCTCCTTATCGTCTCATTAACCTCATTGACTCGTTAACTTCATTGGCTCATCAGCTTCTGAATCGTCGCCTTGACGTTCTTGACGGATTCGGGGTGGCGGAGGGTAACGATGTCTGCCCCGGAATGAATAAGGGAGGTAGCGGTTATGGTTTCCCAGGTTATGGCTCGCTTTTGCCAGTCCCCCCACTCCTCGGGCACTCCTTCACCGACTTTGGACTCCTTCTGCCGCCAACACTCCTCACCGACGAAGCAGATCATGGGCTGCTGGGTCATATCATCGCCCTGGAAAGCGGCCAGGCGCAGACGTTCCATAACCGAGTAGCCGTATTCGATCCCGTAGCCCAAGGCTCCGGTAGTGGGGTCCATAAGGATGCGGTCCAGGGGAAGCCCTAGATCTTTTATAAGGATGATGAGCTGTTTGGACAGGTTGACGTCCATGGGGGTGCTGGAAATGACCAACTGGTTGTGGGCCTGAGCCGCAGCAACGATGGTAGCATAGTTCTTCTCTTCGCACAGGCCCAGGGCGATGCGTTCACCCCTGGCCGCGTCGGCCACGGCGACCAGGAGTTCGTTGTCCTTTTCAGCCTGACCTGGCCCACGGACGATGAGGGGCAGACCTGTGGCTCCGAGGACTTTTTTGACCGTCTCGGCCGCTTGCTCAGGGGTAGTTTCATTCCCCTCGTTGTCAGAGCCTATCAGTCGGAGCATGATGAGGTCAGCCCCTTTGGCCTCGGCCTCTTTGGCCCAAGCGGCCGGGTCTTCGACCACATCTCCCCAGGCTTCCAGGAGGAGAGGCGACCAGTCTAGAGGCTTGTGATCCTGTATCTCAATACAAACTGCAGGCGGGTTAGGCATCTGTCCCTCGAAATGGAGGAAGGGCAGAGTGGTTTCCCCGCCTACGGTGACTGTCCGGGTGCGTGTGCCTCCCTGCTCGGCCGTCGCTCCCAGGGTGACCTCTCGCACCGAACCTGACCACTTCTCTGTGGGGATTTCTACTGTGACAGGCATCTATCTTCTCCTTTCGTTCGTCACTTGATCAAAAAGCTCAGAAAGTTAATAATCTTATCTCCATTAAGGATAAGCATGATAATGATAACAATGTACAACATCCGCGTCATTTCCAGTCTCAGTTTATGGATGTCCTCTTTAACCTCGATTCTCAGAGCATTGATCTGGTCTTTAACCTCAATTCTCAGGGTGTTGATCTGGTCTTCAAATTCGCTTCTCAGTGCACCGATCTGCTCTTGAAACTCGCCTCTCAGCGTGTT
>JAOZOT010000090.1:3116-10599 GCA_029933115.1 Anaerolineae bacterium
CTCGCTTCTCAGCGCATTGATGTCCTCTTTCAAGACATAGATGTCTTCTTTCAACGCGTAGACATCTTCTCTGGTGGCGAGTTCTTTTCTCAGTTCATCCTTGATTTCTCGCTTCAGAGTTTCTTTATCGGTAGCTTCTTCGATATATTCAATTAGCTCCTTTGCTTCTTGCTCACCCAGTTTCTCTTTGAGAGCTTCGTAAACGGCAATCGCCGTAGGCATTCCCTGCTCCCTTCGGTTTGTCACTTTCGGTTCAAGTCGGGGCAGTGCGTTGCTTGGGGGTGGCTGTGTGTGGGCTTTTGAGACAGCGACTCAAATCACCACTACGCCGGGCCATTTCGGCGGGGCTATTTCTGCGATTGAAGAGTGGCGGCAAGCGATTTTGTATCGCTTGCCGCCAATGTCTGGTTGTTAGAACAGAGGAGGCATACTCAGGGCCGGATGTCCTTTCTCTTCCAAGTAGGCCAGCAGTTCCTCCACAGTGGTGGCCACCCTCTCGTCGGCAATCTTGTCTATGAGATCGGGGTCGCCTTCTCGGATGGCGGCCTCTTTCAATTCTTCGGCCATAGTCTCTTTCAGGAAGCTGGACATCCACACGATGCGTTTCAAGCCACCATCGGCTTTGATGAACTTTTTGCTGGTGATGAAGAATTTGCCGTGGCCCATAACCCCTGGCGTCTGCAGGCCGCCACCGGCCGTACCGGCCAGGGTGGAAAAGGTCATGCCCGCCGGGGTCATGCTGGGGTCCTCACGGGAGACGGTCATGAAGCCGTTGGCCTCGGGGATGATCATCATGATGCACTCGAAGCATCCGCAGGAGGTCATCGGATCTTCCATGATGGAATACATCGAGACCCGCTCCACCGTTCCGTGGGACTTTTCTTGCACGAACTTGTTGATGTTGTCCCAGTAGCCTTTGACCGGATCCAGGCAATTGCCCTTGGGCACCGGCTGATTGGGACCGGTGGGGTTGATTTCGTAGGAAGCCTTGCAGTCCAGCCAGTTGTAGGCTCCGCACAGGCCCAGGCGCTCGGGGCTGATGATGCAGACGTGATTGGGGGCGAAACTCTGGCAGAGGGTGCAGGAGTAGAAGGTATCCACCGACTCGTCGGTCATGTCGGCCAGTCGCCTGTTGCGGAAGTCATAAGCCTTCCGGGCTTGCTCCAGCCACTTGGCGTGCTCCTCAGGATCGGTGATGATCTTGATTTGGACCTTGTCCAGGATGGCTCCAAAGTCGGCGTGCATTCGGGCGTAGAGGATCTCGCCAAAGTGTTCCAAGTTGAAACCTTTCTCGGCGGCCGTTTTACTGATGCGTATCCAGGCGATGTCGCGCTGACCGATGTGCTGTATGCCCGAGGCCCCGTTGATAAAGTAGTGAATCTGGCGCTCCAGTACGGGCTCAAAGTCTTCCTGCATCTTGCGCCCGGCAACCTCGACGATGATGCCCAGGTCCATAGCTCCTCCTTCAGGCACATCCTCAAAACCGGGGCCGATGATCTCTATCTTGTGGTCTTCCACCTCGTCCATAGGCAGCATGTGCAGGTACTCGAAGGCCCGCGAGTGCTTGCCGCCGAACTCGATACGCATGTCGTCTCTGCGCACTCGCTCGCCCTCAAAGGCCGAGCCATAGGGCACCGGCACGGGCACTTCGGTGATTTTGAGCTTGACGCCGCGCACCTCGATGCATCTCTGGACCAGCCTGTCAGCTCGTTCGATGTCGTCCCGGCCCTCGATCTCGTCGAAAGGCATAGAGACCACGGCTTCGTAGAGGGTGAGGCCAGAGGGGAAGATGTTGGGGATGCGTGTGTCGGCAATGGCCGGGAAGCCGTAGTTGATAGCTCCGGCGGCGGTGGCGTACTTCAGGTCGTCAATAGGGCCCAGAGCCAGGGCGAAGGCAAAGGTGCGGTGTTCATTGTATTCCAAAATTTCCTTGGCCTGGCCGCCTTTGAGGCCACCAAAGGTCAAAGCCGAACGGGTGGCAAAGCCCAAAGCATAGCACGTGGACTCGGTATTGGTGCCAAAGGGTACGGTGTAGGTATCGTACCCCAGTTCGATACCCTCTTCCATCAATTGCTGGACGATGCTGCGACCGTTGACGTTGCCGGAGAGGAAGACCAGAATGTTACGCCGCTGCAACTCGCGCACAATCTGCACGGCCACCTCGTTAGACTTGGCGCAGCCGATGACGGCGGCAAAGCCGGGCATACGCCCGTCTACCAGTTGGATGCCCCAGGCCCGAAGCTGGATATCGTCAATGGGGCCGTTGAGGCATTTGTCACTGTCTGCGGCCGGTGAGGCGTAGGAACCCTCCCAGTCAAAGGGTTCGGGCTGGGTGCCATCTACGAAGCCGATCCCCATCAGTAGTTCTTCGGCCATCAGGGTGGCTATGCCGGCGTCTAATGCAGTGCCCAGGTAAGGTGTCCACAAGCCACTGCTGGGCACCGGTTGAAGCAAGTCCCGGCAGTACTCCAGGGCCGGCACCATGTCGCCCAAGGTCTTTATTTCCATACCCGTCATGCCCAAAATGATGGGCAGGTAATAAGCTGTGTTGGTGAACTCGACCTTGGCTTCAGGCCCGTACTCGGCAATGGCCTCCTGGAGTCGCTTGTCCACGCGATGGATCAGTTCATGAGCTCCTCGAATGGCAGAGCTAGCGATATACTTCGACATTTCTACTGCTTTCCTCCTTCATGAAGGGTCTCCTCGTGGGTAGCTACTACACCTGCTCCCGCTGGATCATCAGAACCGGCGGCTGAGTTCGTCCCTCAGTCCAGGCTGAGCCAGGTGGGTGGTTACCCTGATCTTTTACGCGGTTAAAGGTGGGTGAAATTGATTTGGCTGTTGGCCGAAAACACTTTGTTATTATAGCACAAATGAAGCCGTCTGTAAAATCAATGAAATGCCTTGACTTTACCCACATCGCGAGGATAGCGCCGAGAAGCCCCCGGTGTAGCCGGGGGAGCCGTCACAACTGACCCAGGGGAGCTTTCTCCTGGGCCGGCTGTGACTTACCCCCACCTTGCAGTGGGGGCTTCAGCACTTGTGGGTAAAGTCAATGATGAAATGCCTATGGATTCAGTAGGCCCCAGATGAGGAGAGCAGCGAGGCGCTCCCCATCTGGGGGCGCAAACACACAGGTAAGTGGGGGTCAGTTCTATGTTTAGAATAGACCTACCACTTTGCCGGTTTTCAAATCAATGTCTACGTCCATGAAAGCCGGGCGGGAGGGGAGGCCGGGCATAGTGCGCATGGTGCCGCACAGCGGATACAGGAAGCCGGCGGCCAGTGAGGCGCGCACATCGGTGATAGGCAGCGTCCAACCGCGAGGAGCCCCTTTGAGAGTCGGATCGTGGGTGAACGACAGGTGTGTCTTGGCCATGCAGAGCGGCAGGTTGCTGTAGCCTAGCTCGGTGAAGAGCTTGATCTTGCGCTCGGCCAGCGGGGCGTAATCCACGCCATCGGCACGGTAAATCTCCCTGGCGATGGTCTCGATCTTCTCCTTAATGGACATATCGTCGGGATAGAGGAACTTGAACTGCTTGGGGTCGGACTTTTCGCAGGCCGATACCACAGCCTCTGCCAGTTCGGCGCCGCCCTCGCCACCTTTGGCCCACACTTCGCTCAGGAAGGCGCCCTCAGCCCCTGCTTCCACGGCTGCTTTCTTGACCACTTCGATCTCTTTGTCGGTGTCGCTGGTGAAGCGGTTGACGGCCACCACCACCGGTACGCCGAATTTGCGGGCGTTCTCGATGTGCTGAATCAGGTTCGGCAGGCCTGCCTCCAGAAGCGGGATGTTTTCTTCAGCGTAGGCTGGATCCAGCGGTCGGCCGGCCACTACTTTCGGACCACCACCATGCATCTTGAGGGCGCGGATGGAGGCCACGATGATCACACAGTTGGGGATCAGCCCGGAGACGCGGCACTTGATGTTGAAGAACTTTTCCATGCCGCAGTCGGCGCCAAAGCCTGATTCGGTGACCACATAGCCGTCCTCTCCCACCAGCTTGAGGGCAATGCGGTCGGCCAGAATGGAGCTATTGCCCTGGGCGATGTTGGCGAAGGGGCCGCAGTGGACAAAGGCCGGGCTGCCCATCAGGGTTTGCATCAGGTTGGGCATGATGGCATCTTTGAGCAGCACTGTCATCGCGCCGGCGCAACCCAGGTCCTCCGCCGTGATTGGCTCCCGGCGCTTGTTGACGCCGATGACCAGACGACCCATCCGCTCCCGCAGGTCTTCCAGGCTACTGCACAGCGCCAGAGCAGCCATGATCTCGGAGGCTACGGTGATGTCGTACCCCGACTGGCGTGGCCGGCCATCGGTCTTGGCTCCCAACCCCAATATGATGTTGCGGATGGCCCGGTCACTGACGTCAACTACCCGGCGATGGTCTATGCCGTAGGGGTCAATGTCCAGGCGCAGAAAGCGCCGTCGCTCCTCGGCGGTCATTTCGGAGGGCTTGCTGGCTTTGATACCTAGCTTCTCTAGCCGCTTCTTCTGCCAGAAGTTGAACTCGTCCAGTCCCTGGGGGAAGATGGCCTTGTACAGTCCCTCGTCGTCCAAGCGGTCTTCGTGCATGATGCGAGCATCAATAGCCGCTGCCAAGAGGTTGTGGGCTGCACCTACGGCGTGGATGTCGCCCGTCAAGTGTAGGTTAAAGTCCTCCATGGGTACGACCTGGGAGTAGCCGCCGCCGGCCGCGCCACCTTTGATGCCAAAGGTCGGCCCCTGCGAAGGCTGGCGGATGCAGGTGAAGACCTTCTTGCCCAGATAGTACAACCCCTGACTGACGCCGATGGTGGTGACAGTCTTTCCTTCGCCCAGTGGAGTGGGGGTGATAGCCGTCACGTCAATGTATTTGCCGTTGGGGCGGTCCTTGAACTTCTCCAGCACATCCAGGTGGACCTTGGCTTTGTACTTGCCATATAAATCCAGGTCGTCCTCGGTGAGCCCCACTTCCTCGGCCACTTCGCGGATTGGCCTCAGATTGGCTGCCTGGGCGATTTCGATGTCGCTAGGCACCGGTGATTTGATGTCAACTATCATTTGTACCTCCTTGTATTATTAATTTTTGGGCGGTGACAACGTAGTCCTTTCCCACGACAGGTCAACTCAATGGTACTGTCCTCTCACTTTGTGATTTTTGTCACGTCCAGTATAATACTACAGGTTGGGAGCGTTGTCAAGCGGCTATTTCTCCTCGACTTTACCCATAAGTCCTGAAGCCCCCACTGCAAGTGGGGGTGGGTCACAGCCGGCCCAGGAAAAGGCCTCTTGGGTCAACTGTGACGGCTCCCTCGGCTTCACCGAGGGCTTCCGTCACCATCCTCGCGATATGGGTAAAGTCAAGGCTACTTCTCGACTTGCCGTCGCGCGGCTTCGAGGACGTTTTTCATGAGCATGATGTTGGTCATAGGCCCTGTGCCACCGGGCACGGGAGTGATCATCCCGGCTACCTCCTTGGCTTCCTCAAAGTCCACATCACCTATCATGTTGCCCTCTTCGTCAAAGTTGACCCCGAAGTCAATGACCACTGCACCGGGTTTGATCCAGTCGCCTTTGATCATCTTGCCCCGGCCCACGGCTGCGCACAGGATGTCCCCTTGGCGGCAGACGGCGGCCAGGTCTCTCGTGCGAGAGTGGCACATGGTCACTGTGGCGTTCTCTCGCATCAGCAGCAGGGCCATGGGCTTGCCCACGATGTTGGACCGGCCAACGACTACAGCGTGCTTGCCCTCGAGCTCTACCCCATAGCGGCGTAGGATTTCCATGCCGCCGGCCGGCGTGGCGGGCACAAAGAAGGGCCCCACCCCTTCTGGCCGGCCGACCGGAGCTACCTGAGCCAGCCGCCCGGCGTTGACCTCGTGAACTCCATCGGCATCTTTGTCTGGTGAGAGGGCCGCTTTCACCACGCCTTCGTCAATGCCTTTGGGCAGTGGCTCCTGGATCATGATGCCGTGGATGCTTGCGTCGGCGTTTAGCTTGGCTACCAACTGGACGATCTCGTCCTCGCTGGCTGTCTCTGGCAGCACGTGCAGGACGCAGTTCATGCCCCGTTTCTCAAAAGTTTTCTGGATTTGACCGGCATAACTGACCGAAGCCGGGTCCTCGCCTGCTCTCACCACGGCAATGGTGGGGGTGACGCCGTATTTTTCCTTGAATTTGGCGACCTCTTCATTTATCTCGGCGCGCATAGTCTTGGCCAGAGCACGGCCATCTAGAATCGTCGCAGTCATCCTTTACCTCCTCTGTATTTTGCTCACAGTTTCTCCACTACCAGGTCGTAGATCTCGTCTTTGAGCGCCGGCTTGCCTTCGAGCAGAGAGTCGAGCTTGGCCCGCTGCTCGGCCGCGAATTCTTTATCCTTGATCCAGGCCAGGTTGATGAGTACGTTGAGGGCAGCGCTGCGTAAGCCTGCCTCGGCCATGAGCACGGCCACACCGGCGTCGCTGACAGCGTTGACGTTGCCCTTCTCGGCGGCCGGACGACAAAGGTCCATGACCTTGACACAATTTTCGGCCACGCGCATGGGCACACCGGTAGCAGCTTTCAGGGCTTTGTCCATAGCCTCGGCGCGGGCAGCTTTTTGCTCCTCAGTGTCGCGGGGCATTTTCATAGCTTTGGAGACCTCGGTGAAAACCCGCACGTCGTCTTCCAACAGTTCTACGAACTCTTTGCGCAGAGCCTCAGATTGCTCCAGTAGGGCCTTGATGTCATCCTGCACATCGGCGTACTTCTTCTTGCCCACAGTCAGGTTGCAGACCATGCTGACCAAGGCTGCGCCCAGGGCTCCACTCAGGGCAGCAACGCTTCCTCCACCTGGAGCCGGAGCATCACTGGCCAGTTCATCCAGAAATGTGGTCACGGGTTTGTCGGTAAGAGCCATCTTTTCTTCCTCCCTGTAATTTTAAGTATGTGTTTCCACCTCTCTAAAAAACCGCGCAATGGCGCGGTTTATCAAACGCTTATATTCGGATTTCGCTCACCGAAAGGACCAATTGCTCTTTGCCCCAATTGTTGTTCAGGGATGTCCAAAGAGATACGTCTACACCGGCGGTGGCTTTGCAGTATACGCCGGAGCAGAGAAAGCTTTGCACTCTGTGATTCAGGCTATAGGCTCCCGTTGTACTTTGCCGCATGTCCCCATTAGTGTGTTTAGCAGGAAACGCAATCAAAGGTAGCTCTGCATTGAATCGTAGTTGGGCAGGTGGCCAAGGGCGTGGGAGTTAAACCCTGCCCGACGTTTATATGCAGACTTGTCAAAAGCTCGGACCAGAAAAAAGGGCCACGCTAGCAGACCCCGCCGGTCCGCCAGACTATGGCCCTCGATTGCCGCGCTACTCTGTCACCGTCTGTCCAATTCAGGAAGGGAAGAGAGATCATGGCACGTCTTCCTTTGTGCGCTTGGCTACCCCCCGACGTTCGCATGGGCGCGTTTCAATATACCACATCTTTGCGGTCTTGTCAATTCGACATTTTGTTCGG
>JAOZOT010000537.1 GCA_029933115.1 Anaerolineae bacterium
GAGGGTGGCTGTCTGCGAGTGAATTACGAAAGGTCTCTCTCCACAGAAAAGCGGGTTGCTCTCCTAAGTTAAGGAAGAAAGCCCCGCTGTGTGTCAATGACGATAGCGACTTTTGCCACTTTTCTACTCTCTGACTCTTTCGATTTTGGCTCCCAGAGCTTGCAGTTTCTCTTCAATTCTCTCATAGCCCCGGTCTATCTGGCCGATGTTGCGGATGATGCTCTGACCTTGGGCACACAGGCCGGCGATAACCAGGGCCATACCGGCCCTGATGTCGGGGCTCTCCATCCGCTCACCGTGCAATTGGGATGGCCCCACCACCACAGCCCGATGGGGGTCGCAGAGGATGATTTTGGCTCCCATAGAGATCAGCTTGTCCACGAAGTACAACCGGCTCTCAAACATCTTTTCGTGGATGAGGACGGTCCCCTCCGCTTGAGTTGCCACCACCAAGGCTACACTCATCATATCTGCCGGGAAGGCCGGCCAGGGAGCGTCGTCAATTTTGGGCACTGCCCCGTGGACGTCCGGCACGATGCGCAGGCTCTGCTCGCGGGGGACGTAAACGTCCTGCCCCTGGATTTCGACCTTTACCCCCAGCCGCTCAAAGACCAGGCGGATCATGCGCAGGTGTTCTGGAACGGCGTTCTTGATGAGCAACTCACTCCTGGTCACCGCCGCCAGACCGATGAAGCTGCCGACTTCGATGTGGTCGGAGGCAATGGTGCACTCTCCGCCGTGGAGACCGGTCACTCCATGAACGGTCATGGTGTTGCTGCCGAGGCCCTCAATCTGCGCCCCCAGGCCGTTGAGGAAGTGGGCCAGGGCTTGCACGTGGGGCTCTGAGGCAGCATTGCGGATGATTGTCGTGCCCTCGGCCAGACAGGCGGCCATCAAAGCGTTTTCCGTGGCTGTCACACTGGCCTCGTCCAGGAAGATGTCCTGTCCATGCAGTCCATTGGCCTCCATGGTGTAGCCGCCGTCGGTGTCTATTGCAGCACCCAGGGCTGACATAGCCATCAGATGGGTATCCACTCGTCGCCGACCGATGACATCGCCCCCGGGAGGTGGCAGCTTGACACGACCACAGCGGGCCAGCATCGGCCCGGCCAGGAGGATCGAGGCTCTGACCCGGCCGCACAGCTCAGGATCCAACTCGGTTTTTCTCACCTCCCTGGCCTGGAGGGTCCATTCGTGGTCGCCTGTTTCCCTCACATCCACGCCCAAATCGGCCAGAATCTGGAGCATGGTCTCCACGTCCCTGATGCGTGGCACATTCTTCACTACTATTTTGGCATCGGTCAACAGGCTGGCAGCCAGGATCGGTAAGGCTGCGTTCTTGTTCCCGCTGGGCACCACCGTCCCTTTGAGGGAATGTCCTCCCTCGATTATAAATTTTTCCATCTAATTGGAATCACCTGCCTCCTTCAAGCCTCTCTCTTCTTTCTCCTCCTCTACATGGTACACAAAGCCGGCGCGCTCGGCAATGATGTTGAGCAGGGTTCTGGTGGCTCCCCGAGGTTTGTACATTCCCGTCTCCCATTCGCTGATGGTCTGCTGGCGGGTGCCCAGTTCTTTCGACATTTCCTTCTGAGTGAGGCCCATGTGCTTACGTAGGGCCTTGATGGTCTCGGCGTTCCATTCGATCTCGGGCTTGCCTTTAGCCATTTTCTCTACCTCAACTCACCAATAAGAAAGCAGTGGCGATCCCCACCACAAGGACGGTCCCGAAGATGGGCAGGATGTGGCGGCGCAGAGAGTCGGAGCCCGGTGATATGGCGATGCCGCTAAGCTTTGCCTGCATAGGCCAGAGCCGCCTTGACGTCTTCTACTGTCAGCTCTGAGTAGGCAGCGACGATTTCTTCAGGCGACATGCCGGCCTCGGTCAGTTGCACTATCAGGGAGACGGGGCGCTCTGTCCCTTTGATGTGGGGTTCGCCCAGGCACACATTGGGATCAACTACTATTCTGTCTTCAGACACCTCTACCCTCCTTGACTTCGCCTTGTGTAGTTTTCGTAGAGGTTCCTCAGGACCTCAATGGGATGACTGTGTGTCTCGCAGATCTTGCTTGTAGTGGCACTTCAGTACCGCAGATTGCTCCCGCCGGATTGGCCATCCGCCGCGAGCGAAAATGGGTGGCTCACCCTCCCGCAGGGTCCGCAACCTGTGGGAGGGTCAAATAATGCACTTATATTATACTCGCTAAAGGTTATCTTGGCAACGTTTGTCAAAGGCAGTGGCTCAAGCTTCAAACCCGGCCAGAGCAGAGATGGGCACAACCGAATGGCGCTGAACTGTAATCGGTCATTGCTCCAGCAGCGCGTCGAAGGCCTCCTCAAAGATCTCGGGAGATTGCAATCCTAGCCAGTAGCCTACCACCTGGTTTGAGCTGTCCAGCAGGACAAAGGTGGGGACAGACCGCACCTTATATTTCAGGATCATCTCCCGCGTCGCTGAATCATCTATATCCTGCCACACGACGTTGACCCGCCCGGCGTATTTGGCTCCTAACCCATCCACGATGGGGTTCATCCGCCGGCAGTATGCTCACCATTGAGCCCAGAAATAGAGCAGGGTGGGCGATGATAGCGCGGTGGCGGGCGTGGATGGCGCGGGCGTGCCGGTAGAGATAGATGGCTGCGTCCCGTCTGCCCCGCAGGCAGAGAGGAAAGGGATGAGGAGTAGGATCAAGAGCAGGAAAGCGGTTTTGTGATAGGCCATAGACAACTCCTTTA
>JAOZOT010000538.1 GCA_029933115.1 Anaerolineae bacterium
GCCGTCTGGTAGCGGTCCTCCGGCGATTTGGCCATAGCCTTCAAGATCACCCGCTCCACCGCCTCCGGGAGGTCCGGGTTCGCCTCTCGCGGCAAAGGCAAAGGGGCGGTGATGTGCTTGAGCACCACGGCCATTGGTGTTTCTGCCTCGTAGGGCACCTTGCCCGTCACCATCTCGTACAACACCACTCCCAGAGAATAAATATCGGTCCGGGCGTCCACTTTGAGCCCTTGTCCCTGTTCGGGCGACATGTAAGCCGGCGTGCCCACCCCCACCCCGGTCTTGGTCAGTTGCACCGAACTCTCCACCATCCGCGCCAGGCCAAAGTCGGTCAGCAGGGCCCACTTGCCTTCGGCCATCAGCACGTTGGAGGGCTTTACGTCGCGATGCACGATTCCTCGTTGGTGGGCATAATCCAGGGCCCGGCCGATTTGTCCCAGGATGTCGGCCGTGGTCTTCAAGTCAAGGGGCTCTCCTAGCATCTCTTTCAGCGTGCCCGCCTCGACATAGCGCATGGCAATGTAGGTCAGCCCGGCTTCTTGCCCAAAGCTGTAGATGGGCAGGATGTTGGGGTGGTCTAGCTTGGCCACGGCTTTGGCTTCTCGCTCGAAGCGGGCGGCAAAATCCGGGTCGTGGGCGAAATACTGGGGCAAGACCTTGATGGCCACGTAGCGGTCCAGGGCCGGCTCGTAGGCCTTGTAGACTGTGGCCATCCCTCCCCGCCCGATCTGCTCAACGATGCGATAGGCTCCCAAGGTCTGTCCCACTAAATTTGCCTCCATCCCCATAGTTGTACCTTCCTTCTTCTTGGCTATTGTCCGCAAGGTCATGTCAATGGCCTCCAGGAACTCGGCCGCGCTCTGGTAACGGTCCTCTGGCTTCTTGGCCAGGCACTTGCTCACCAGTTCGTCTACTTCCAAGGGGATTCTCTCGTCGAGTTGGCGCAGGGAGGGCGTCGGTTCGTGCAGGTGAGCCCGCACGATGTCCACGGCGCTGGCGGCGTCGTAGGGTTTTCTCCCGCTCAGCATCTCGAAGAGAGTCACCCCCAGGCTGTAGATGTCTGCGCGTCCGTCCACCTTCCCTCCACCGGCTTGCTCTGGCGAGAGATAGTGGGGGCTGCCCAGCATTCCCGTGGCCGTCAATCTGCTCAGGTCTGCCCCCCAGGCAACGCCGAAATCCATCACCTTCACGATCCCTTCGCCTGTCACCATGATGTTGGCCGGGCGGAGGTCACGGTGGACGATGCTTTTGGCGTGGGCATCCACCAGGCATAGGGCTACCTGCCTGGCGATGTCCAGGGCGCGGTTGACTTCCAGTGGCCCTTCTTCTTCCAGGATATTGGCCAAGGTCTTGCCTTGTACGTACTCCAAAACAATGAAATTGAGTCCCTCGTCTTCACCGTAGTCAAAGACTTTGACCGTCTGGGGAGAGCTCAGCATTTGCAGGAGCTTGGCCTCCCGCCGAAAACGTCGCAGGAACTGGCCCTCGGCGGCCCGCTCAGGGTGGATGACCTTGAGAGCGACCACCTGGTTGTGAGCCATATCCTTGGCCAGGTAGACTGTGGCCACTGCGCCCCGTCCGATCTCGTCCATGATTTTGTAGTTGTTCTTGATGACCTTGCCGATCATAGGATACCTCTTTTCCTGGGTCACAGCCCAGACTCCAAAGATGTCTAGCCACGCTCTTATTCTAGCACGCTCGGGAGCCTTTTTCAATAGGGTTTTGGTCTTAAAATCGCAATTCTCTATCGCTTGGGGATGCGTAACTCCCAACCAATCTCGATGGTAGATCGGTCTGTCACCAAAGATGGATACTTTGCCTTGTTGGCTTTGATCAAATCCTCGACGGTTACGCCAAAACGCTTAGCGATCTTGCTCAGGGAGTCACCCTCCTGTACCACGTAAATCTCGTAGGCACTGGTGGCCGTGGGAGTCGGGCGCGGTCTTGTCGCTGTGGGCGTGGGAGTCCGACGCGACCTCGTCGCTGTTGGCGTGGGGAGCACAGTTTGCCCCACTCCTCTGTATTTGATCGTCAGGCTCATTTCGCCCACTTCTAACCTCTCGACTGTGAGAGAACGTCCCTCCAGACCGATCTCCAGCCCTCGATTGATGCCGCCGGAAAGGATGTTGCCCACCAGATACAAACGAACGTCACCCAAGCGCTCTATCTCAAAGTCAAACATGCCATCCGCGCGGGTCAACGTGCACTCCAGGGACATCTCCTGGCCAAACACCGTGCCCTGGACATCAATCCGGTCCGGCGGCGTGAGATCAAGGCTCATGTCTTCGACGCTGCCAGGTAGATAGAGTCGAACGATCTCCACGACGTTTTGCTCGATTTCTGCCTCTGCGACCGTAACCTCCCCTGGTTGGAGCTCTTCCCACCATCCTCCCCCGGCAATGGCCTTTTCGATCAAATTCGAGGCGGCAAAGGAGCCGAGCAAGAGAAGGATGACCACAACGATAAGGAGTACGAGTAAGACGGGTCCAACTATGCGCAGCAGCCAAACCAGGACCTTTCGTGCCGCCTTGAGAAGTGCTGCTGTAGGCTGCGCTACAGCGGGTGTGGCAACCGGTGCAGGTGCCGGCTTTGCCGGCTCAGGCGGGGCTTTCATCGGGACAGGTGGGGCCTCGACCGGCACTCCCGCCACCGCCATCTCCAGGGCCTCCACCATCTCCTCAGCCGTCTGGTAGCGGTCCTCCGGCGATTTGGCCATAGCCTTCAAGATCACCCGCT
>JAOZOT010000539.1 GCA_029933115.1 Anaerolineae bacterium
TGGCCTGGGCCAGGTTTTCGGCGGCGATGGGGTTAGAACTCATGAGTATCTCCTCAGGATCTCATCTACAACCTGAGCCAGCGTCGGCGCCGGCGAGACTTCTACCCCTGCTGGCGTGTGCTTGTGCTCCGCCTGCGGCAATGGGGGGCGATGGACTGCGTTGTCGTAGCGGAAGATGAGATCCTTGTTCGCATCTTGGTAGTGATAGGCATACATCAGCCTGGGCTCAGGCAGGCTGGTATCCACAAACTCTCGGAAGTGCAACTCCGAAGCGTCGTTGAACTGGAGCAGACCGGCGATGAAGCCTCGTAGCGAAGATCGCTGATCTATCTGGATGCTGACCAACGCCGCCTCGCCAGCGGCGATGATGGCATCCAAGACATCCTCGATCCCTCGGGCATACTCAGGGAAGTTGGTAGCGGGCATGCTCCAACTCCGCCAGCTCAGCCTCCAGACCTTCCAGCAGTTTGGCTTCCCCGGCCCATTCCACGTATTCTAGGTCGCCCCCCTCCAGGTCTTCGGCCGTCATTTCTTGTAAGAAGTAGGCAGTGTCCACGCCATAGCGCTGCTCGAACCGGCTCAAGTGGCGTCTGCCGCGCTCGATGCCAGCCCGTAGACGAATCTTGTAAGATTCAATCGCCTGGAGAACCGGTTGGGCTCCTTGTTTCTCTCTTAGCTCGATTACCATCTGAACGCTCAATGTGTTTCCTCCTTCGTTTCTCTGCTGCCTTTGGTCACGAGGCTGGCGGCCTTTGCTCCACGGTCAAGTTGCGTTTGGTGCAAAGTCGTGCCCTACGGAACGCTCGTCAAGAACGGCTTCCCGTCTTGGTGGCAGAGGATTTGCACCACGTGGCGGCCCGAATAGAGGCATGGAGGGACACCGCCGCCCGGCAATACCCATTGACCGGCCATGTAAAAGTTGGCCAGGCCGGGCAAGGTCCTTTTCATCCGCGTGGTGATGACCTCTGGCGTTGGCAGCCAGCCCATGTAGGCCCCTCGGTGATTCCGGGTGTAACGCCAGGTGGTGTAAGGCGTGGCCACGTCGGTCATCTCCACCTGCGATGAGAGGCCGGGGTAATGTGCCTCCAGCCGCTCCAGCACCTCCGCTGCCACCCGCTCCTTCTCGGCATCGTAGCGTGGCCGATCTTTTCGCAACTCGTTCCAAAAATCCCACTCCGTCTCGAACGCGACCTGGACCACCGTCTTGCCCGGTGGGGCAAACCGAGGGCTATAGTTGAAGAGGCGCAACATGAGCCCGTCAATGGTCTGACTGCCCACGGTGAAGGGGCGCTCCAGCGTGATGAAGCTCAGCCACGGCTCACCTGGGAATTCACGGGCCACCCCAAAACTGACCATGACCATAGGGCGGATCAGCTTCCAGTTTTTGTATCGGTTCTCGATCTTTTTGTCCACATAGCGCCCGCCCAGCATCTTGAAGATGGTGCTGTAACCATCGGCGGCAGAGACCACGATGTCGGCGCGGTGCCGGCTGCCGTCGGCCAGGCGCACACCCACGGCGCGGTCGTTCTCCACCAGAATCTCCTCGACGGTGGCCTTGTAGGTCACCTGCCCGCCCAGGTCCTTGTAGCGTCTCTCGATGGGCAGGACAAAGTTGAGACATCCTCCTTCTATCAACTCCATCTGCCTTTTCGCCAGCAACCCCAGAAGCATGAGGATGAACCAGACCGGCACCTCTGGCAGGAACAGGTTCTCGATGACCTGACGCAGCCAGGGGTCACGGAGGCCCTGCGCATAGTCGGCGGCGGAGCGAGCGTATTTGCCGGCGAAGTACCTGAGGGCCCGGCGTATCCCCCACATCTGTTTGAGCTGGCCCAGAGGCCCCATCAACTCGGGGGGGCTGGCCATACCCGTCTTGCTCATATCCAGGTCTTGCATGGCGCGGGCGCCGGCGATCAACTCGTCAATGGCCTGGCTGTCGTCCGGCGAAAGGGCTTTCAAGTCATGGGCCAGGCGGTCCAGGTCCTGAGTGATCTCCACGCTACGCCCGCCGGCCTCGTCAATGAAACGGCCATAGAGAGTCATGTCGAGGAAACGGTTGGCCTGGGCGATGCCCAGCTCACAGTACAAGTCATAGATGGGTTGACCTGGCCTGTGGCCCATCAGGAAATGGATGCCGCCGTCAATGAGGTAGCCTTTGCGCTTCCAGCAGGCGGCCACGCCACCGGGCACGGTGTGGTGCTCGAAGATATGGCTGCGGTAGCCGTTCATCTGGGCGTAGCAGCCGGTGGACAGGCCGGCCAGCCCTGCTCCGATGATAATCATTGACTTCGTGGCCATTTCTCCACCCCCGGTTGGACTACTCAGCGTTTCAGCAAGCGAACGATCACGTTCAAAACGATGGTCAACAAGATGCTGAGGACAATGGAGGTGGCGATGGGGAAGTAGCAAGAGAACCCCTCGCGCTGGATGGCGATGTCACCGGGCAGGCGGCCCACGTAAGGAATCTTGCCGGCCAAAGTCAGTAGCAACCCGATGAGAAAGATGAACCCTCCCAGAATCAACAGCATCTTTCCTATGCTCTCAAAGGCTTCCATTTCCATCCCCCTCAGTCTGCCACTTTTCTTCCAATGCGAGCTTAGGCTTCGGCCCGACCGTCTCGACTGAGATCGAAGTCTCAGAGCGTGTCTGAAAATCCGGGGAGGGCGGTGCTCGTAGTAACGACTTCAGTCGTTTTTGGCCGCAGAGCACCGGTCGTTAGCGAC
>JAOZOT010000540.1 GCA_029933115.1 Anaerolineae bacterium
GGCCAAGGCCACGGCAACGCACGCGCCACGCCCAACAGCTACGCCGACGCTGTCTGCCTCGCCCCCGGCTGCGGTTGCCGGGTTAAGATGGGAACAGATATACGACGGGGAGATGTTTCTGAGAGTGGGCCTCAATGCGCTGGCAGTTGACCCCAATGACCCAAACACCATCTTCGCCGGAACCTACGGCGCGGGCATCTACGTCTCTCACGACGGCGGGCAGACCTGGGCGCCCAGCAACGAGGGATTGGGCAAGGGCACGGTCAGCCGGCTCGTGGTTGATCCCAATGACTCCAATGTGGTGTACGCGGCGCTGTTCGATCAGGGGGGTGTGTACAAGTCCACCGACGGCGGACGGACGTGGCAGGTAGCCAGTACAGGGATTGACCTCGACAGAGGATGGGACTGGGCCGCGCTGATTGCCATTGACCCCTCCGATAGCCAACGGTTGTACTATGCCGGAGCCACAGAGGGTTTTTACCTCTCCACTGATGGGGGCCAAAGCTGGACGCAGCAAAGTGTTGACTGTCCGCAGGTCATGGATTTTGTCGTAGACCCGGCCGACTTTGAGCACATATACGCCGCTAACCATCAGTATTCCGGGCCGGAGTGTCTGACCGGAATATACGAATCTACCGATGGGGGGCAGACCTGGGAATTGCTGACCACAGCCGAGATGGCTGCGCCCGATGAGTTCGGCGGCGATTTCTGGTGCGTAGTTGCCGATCCGCGCGACTTTGGCACACTCTACGTGGGCAAGAAAGCGTCTACCTACAAGTCCTCTGATAAGGGCGAAACGTGGACCCAAGTCCGTGATGACGGCTGTGATTGGCTGGCGATCCATCCTGACAACGGCACAGTGTACTGCGGCCAGGGGGGAGAGGTGCAGATTTCGGACAACGGCGGCGCATCGTGGTCGCCCGCCCATCTGGGCGGTTGGGGCAGGTGGAACAGCCACCCCTTTGCGGTCGCGCCCAATGCCCCACAGACGCTTTACGCCGGGAGCGACGGGGTGATGAAATCCAGCGATGGTGGGGAGACCTGGTTGCGCGTCGGCTGGCTGGGGGCGGCCCGCATGCGGCTGACGGTGGACCCCCGCGATGGCAATCGGCTGTTTTTGGGCGGAAAGGATAGCCCGTGCGAAACCTATCGTTCCGACGATGGCGGCGAAACCTGGCAGGTGATCGCCACCGATGCTGATGGCTGCTCCGTCGTCATTGATCCGGCGCAGAACGTCCTCTATCGTCCCGATTGTTCGCGAGGTTTATATCGTTCGAGAGACAACGGGCAGACGTGGGAGCAGTTTGGCAGCGGCTACCGCGACCCGTGGCAACTGGTGCTTGACCCGCAGGACAGTCAAAAGTTGTGGGTCACAGCGGGCTGCGGCGCGCGCCCTTTCCTCTCCGAAGACGGCGGTGTGACGTTTGCCGAGGTGGAAAGTTTCCCCCAAGTGGTTTGCGGCGATCCAATCCTGCTGGCGCATCCAGACGGCAAACGGGTGTACGTGGAGAGCAATGGTTCCATCTATCGCTCAGACGATGGCGGGCAGACGTGGCGCTTGCTGGCCGAATTGGGCGGCATGTACCGGGCGGCAGCCCTCGACCCATCCGACCCGAACGTGGCCTACTTCGGCTCGACACACAAGGGAATACTCAAGACACTCGACGGCGGCCGCACTTGGCATCAGATGAACGTGGGATTGACCGCCTCTTCCATCAACGAATTGGTGGTTGACCCTGGCAACCCACAAACTGTCTATGCCGCCACCGAAGGCGGGGCTTTTGTCTCCGTGGACGACGGGCAGCATTGGTGGCCTATTCAGGAAGGGCTGGGGCCGAATCCGGTGGTCTACTCCATCGCCGTGGACCCCAACGATCCCTCGAAGGTATACGCCGCCACGCCGGATGGGGTCTTCCGCTTGGTGGGCGCTCCGCCGGAGGCCGCTGCTGCGCCGACGCTCGCCCCCACGTGCACGCCCGCACCCCAGCTTACAGCATCCCCTACGGCTGTGCCCTCCCAAAAAGCACTGCACTTCTTCGACGATTTTGAGAGCGAGATAGACAACTGGCCTTTCGATGCACCACACTGGAATGTCAGTTGGGACGGCGGGGAGTTTGAGGTCGTTCAAGAAGATGGCCGATTGCGCATGAGTGGATCGGGTGGGTCCGAAGGCGGCGTCTATCATATCCTGCCCAAGCAATGCCAGGATGTGCCGCTGGGCGAACTTGGCGTCTTTGAGGCCAAACTCAAGCTGGCGTCCGATCATACCGGCGGTCATGCAAGGATGGAGATGACGCTCATCTCCTGGGCCGGCAGCAGGCCGATATGGGAGGCCCTTTGCATGATCAGCGCGGACGAGGCCCGCCTGCCACAGGTGCATTGTTATGTGCACAGCGAACCCGGAGATGCCTATCAGCGCACCATCTATCGCGGGGCTGCCGCTTACGACGAGTGGTACACGTTTCGGATCGAGGTGGACTCTGAAGCAGCCGAGCTCTTCTTTTTCCTTGATGGGGAGTATTTGGGCTCCCACATCATCCCCGAGGATGAAGTGTGGCGGCCTCCTGGCATGAGGTTTTCGTTTAGCGTGGAGGCGGGGCGAGGGGCCGGCGCATTCGCCACCGGTTATGTGGACGATGTTTTCATCAGCTCCACGCGCGGGGCAGCTCTCCCTACGCCAGTTCCCTGAGAGAGGGATATAAATCCACCTGTACAATTAAAG
>JAOZOT010000541.1 GCA_029933115.1 Anaerolineae bacterium
TCGGGGCCGGCCCCGGTGATGGTCAGGACGTCGGTGATGTCCAGGTCGCCGGTGGCGGCGGCCTCCTCGCCCGTGCCGGCGATGGTCAGGGTGTACGTGCCGCTTCCCAGGGTGATGGTGTCGGCCTGGCCGTTGCCGTTGGCAGCGATGATGGCCTCGCGCAGCGAACAGTCGGCATCACACGTGCCGTCGTTGGTATCGGTGTATTTGGTGACGGTAAAGCTCGCTGCGCGGACGGCCGTCAAGCCGCCGCCCAGGAGCCACAACAGGAACAGCATCAGCGCCAGGCTGATGATGAGAGAGGTGAGCAGTTTCTTGATCCTCATTTTGTTTCTCCTTTCTTATCTGCAAGTCACTACGCCGGCGCGTAGTGATTTCCGCTCCCGCCGGGTTGTCAAATCCGGCGGCTTGACGGCGCCAAAACTGTGTAAAATCACCGCCTATGGCCTGGATTTGGCAATCCAGGCCGAGCGACGGTGGTAAATTTTGACGTGCGTTTGGTATATCTGCAAGTCACTCCGCCGGCGCGTAGTGGTAGGCGCCGATGGAGGTGCCTCTGCTCCCGCTGGACAATAGTCCAGAAGCCTGACCGTGTTGGGTGGGGCTGAATACCCGCTCAAAGTGCCCCGAAACTTGCGCGTGCCGGAAAGGCATTGTGCCTAACAGCGTGTCTGAAAAATGCTCGTAGTGGCGACTTGAGTCGCTAATGGCCGGTACTCTGCGGCTAAAAACGACTGAAGTCGTTACTACGAGCGCCCCCCCGAATTTTCAGACATGCTCTAAGGCTCGAAGAAGGAGAGGCTGTTGACCATAGTGACGAAGGTGGGGCGGAAGGCTTCCCACCGGTCGGGTGGGGCCAGAGCGACGCCGTAGACGACCCTCTCCTCCACGAGGTAGACGACGAGACCACCCTTGTGAGGCACATCTTCGAAGGTGCCGGAGATGTCGGCGAGGGCGGCCGGATACCCGGCAACCTGCCCTGTCTCTATCTCGTCCGTTTCCATCTTGAACTTCCTGGCCATCGCCTCCAGGGTCTCCGCCGGGTCGGTGACCTCCGTCAAGCCCAGGCCTTCGGCTGTTTCGGTCAGAGGTAGGGCGGCGAACAAGACTATCGGGTATTCGTCTGTACCGGCTTCGTAGGCCGCCTTACTTTCTGCGAACTCGACCTGGGTCTCAGATTCAGCGTAGTACCAGCCCTTGGGGTAGCGCAGGCTGTAGCCGCCCACGGCGTTGCGGTACTCGGCCGACACCTTGAGTTTGACGATTTCCTTCTCCACTGCTGCCCTGTCCGGGGCGTTGGGCCAAAGCTGGAGATAGGTCTCAAACTCGGCGATGGCTTTGTCAAACTGGCCCAGTTCACGGTAGGCAAGCCCCAGGTTTTTGTGGGTGTTGGCATGGTTGGGGTCGCTCTGGGTGACCGCCTGGTATTCAGCGATGGCCTCGTCGAGCCGGCCTTGCTTGTAGTAAGCGTTCCCCAGATTGTAGTGGGCCAGGGTATAATCGGGGTCAAGCCGGATAGCCTCCTGGTACTCGGCGATGGCCTCGTCGAGCCGGCCTTGATCGGCGTAGGCGTTTCCCAGGTTGTTATGGGCCAGAGCATAATCGGGGTCAAGCCGGATGGCTTCCTGATACTCGGCGATGGCCTCGTCGAGCCGGCCTTGATCGGCGTAGGCGATCCCCAGATTGTTGTGGGCCAGGGCATCATTGGGGTCAAGCCGGATGGCTGCCTGATACTCGGCGATGGCCTCATCGGGCCGGCCTTGCTTATCGTAGGCGATCCCCAGATTGTTGTGGGCCATGGCGTAGTCGGGAGCCAACTCGATGGCCTTCTCGCCAACAGCAATCGCCTCCGCGAGTCTCCCCAAGCCAACGTAAGCGGCTACCAGGTCGCCATAGGCCTCACCAAAGTCGGGGTCAAGCTCGATGGCTTTCTCGTAGGCAGCAGCGGCTTCCTCGTATTTGCCTTGTTTCAAGTAGGCGGTGCCCAGATTACGGTAGGTCTTGGCGTCGTCGGGCTCCAGTTCGATGGCCGCTTGCCACTCGGCGATGGCCTCATCGAGCCGGCCTTGCTTGTAATACTTTATCCCCAGGTTCACGTGTTTACTGGCCGAGGGGGTGGGTGAGGCGATGGGGGTGGGTGAAGCGAGGGAGGTGGGTAAGCTGATAGGTGTGTGCTCTTGTACTATCGGTGTCGGGATACGCGGCCCATCGCCACCTTCATAAAACATGCCTAGACCCCGTGCCACGTGAAGGGCTCCGATGAGAATAGCGGCAACGAAAGCAATCAGCTTTTCGACCCGATGCTCTCTGCTTAGCAGGGATTCTGGTATACTTGCCAGGCCCAATAGCAACGTGAGCACACCAAAAGCCAGAGCAGCCCAGTTCCGATGTACAGTCACGCCGCCGGACGAGACAGTGGTAGTGAAGCTGATGACAAACCCCAACAGCGCGGTGACCAAACTCGCTTTTTGCAGCTTGCTAAGGTAAGGCCAAAATGGGATACGCTCCATTGTTTTCCTCCTATTTGATTACCCGACCCGCTTACCCTCCCGCAGGTTAGGCAGCAATTTGGAGCCATTACGCGCTTCGGCAAGGAGGTTTGCCCCCGCGATTGAGGCCACTTTCGAACCTGCGGGAGGGTCACTGCTCAAAATGTCGGGTAGTGAATCCTTCTTCTTTGATAGTAGAACCGTGTCAAATTTTGAGTCT
>JAOZOT010000091.1 GCA_029933115.1 Anaerolineae bacterium
GCCATCCTGCTGCAAATGGACCTGAGCAAGTACGACCTGTCCAGTCTGCGCTACATCACCAACACGGCGGCGGCCCTGCCCCCCAGCCACATCCTGCAACTGCGCCGGAAATTCCCCTGGGCTGCCCTATACTCGATGTACGGTCTGACGGAGTGCAAGCGGGTCTCCTACTTGCCACCTGAGGAACTGGACCGGCGACCGGGCTCCGTGGGCATCGCCATGCCCAACACCGAGGTCTGGATCGTGGACGAGGACGGTAACCGCGTCGGCCCTGGGGTCGTTGGCGAACTGGTGGTGCGCGGCTCCCACGTTATGCGCGGCTACTGGGAGAAACCGGAAGCGACGGCCCAGCGCTACCGCCCTGGTCCCATCCCAGGAGAGCGGGTGCTCTACACCGGCGACCTCTTCAAGATGGATGAAGAGGGATTCCTGTATTTCGTGGCCCGCAAGGATGACATCATCAAGAGCCGGGGCGAGAAGGTCAGCCCCAAAGAAGTGGAGAACGTGCTCTACAGCCTCGATGGGGTGGTGGAAGCGGCGGTAATCGGAGTTCCCGACGAAATCCTGGGCGAGGCTATCAAGGCCTTCGTGGTCCGGCAGGACGGCAACACTCTGACCGAGCGGGATGTCATGAGGCATTGCATCCAGCACCTGGAGGATTTCATGGTCCCCAAGTACATCGAGTTCCGGTCGGAGCTACCCAAGACCACCTCGGGGAAGATCAAGAAGACAGAATTGCGGTAAAGGACGATGTGTGGTATAGTTGGCACGCTGAACTTGACCCGGGCTCACCCCATTGATGAGCATCTCCTGCTGAAGATGCTGGCCATGATCCGCCACCGCGGCCCTGACCAGTTCGGGATATATCGGGACAACCAGGTGGGGCTGGGCAACGCCCGGCTGAGCATCATTGACCTGGCCGGAGGCCAGCAACCCATCAGCAACGAAGACGAGACCGTCTGGATCGTCTTCAACGGTGAGATATTTAACTATATCGAGTTGCGTCCTGGCCTGGAGGCCAAAGGCCACCGCTTTGCCACCGCCTCGGACACTGAGGTGATAATCCATCTGTACGAAGAATACGGCCCCGCTTGCCTGGAGCACCTCAACGGCCAATTCGCCTTCGCTATTTGGGACAAACGGTCGGGAGAATTGATGCTGGCCCGGGACCGCCTGGGCATCCGGCCGCTGTTCTACACCGTCACCGCAGGGGCGCTGATCTTTGGTTCGGAGATCAAGGCCATGCTGGTTGACCCCCGGGTGAGGGCTGAAATTGACCCCCTCTCCCTGGATCAGGTCTTCACCTTCTGGACGACAGTCTCCCCCCGTACCATTTTCCGAGACATCCTCGAAGTGCCCCCTGGCCACCTTCTGGTGGCCAAAGGTGGTGAGGTCAGGGTGCAGCGGTACTGGGGCCTCACTTTTCCAGAGGACGGTGCCGCCGAGGAAAAGTCCGAGGACTACTACGCGGAACGGCTGCGGGAGCTGCTGGTGGACGCCACCCGGTTGCGCCTGCGGGCCGACGTGCCGGTGGGAGCCTACCTGAGCGGGGGCCTTGATTCTTCCACCATCGCCACCCTGATACGGGATCACACCTCCAATTATCTGCGCACCTTTTCCATCGCCTTCTCCGACCCCGACTTTGACGAACGGGGGTTTCAGGAAGCCGTGGCCGCCTTCCTGGGGACGGATCACAGCCGGGTGGAGTGCACCCAGACTGAGATCGGACGGGTCTTCCCCCAGGTCGTATGGCACACCGAGACGCCTGTCCTGCGCACCTCGCCGGCGCCCATGTACCTGTTGTCCCGATTGGTACACGAGAACGGTTTCAAGGTCGTCCTGACCGGAGAAGGAGCGGACGAGTTCCTGGCCGGTTACAACATCTTCAAAGAAGCTAAAGTGCGCCGTTTCTGGGCCAGGCAGCCCGATTCCCGGCTGCGGCCACTGCTATTGCGGAAACTGTACCCCTACGTCCCTCAACTTTCAGGGCGGGGCGGGGCGTACCTGGAAGCTTTCTTTAAAGCGGGGCTGACCGACGTGGAGGACCCTGCCTACTCCCACGCCGTGCGCTGGCGCAACACGGCTGCGCTCAAGAGGCTATTCTCCAGCGAGATGCAAGCCGCCGTGTCCGGGCACGATCCGGTGAGCGCGTTGAGGCAGGAGTTGAACGGCGCTTTCAAGCATTGGTCCCCCCTCTCTCAAGCCCAGTACATCGAGATTACCGTGTTCATGTCCGAATATCTGCTCTCGTCTCAGGGGGACCGGATGCTGATGGCTCACTCGGTGGAAGGGCGGTTCCCATTCTTGGACCACCGGGTGGTAGAGTTCTGCAACCACATCCCGCCGCGCTTCAAGCTGCGGGGCCTGGACGAGAAACACATCCTCAAGCGGAGCATGAAGGGCCTCCTGCCGACCGAGGTCTGCCTCCGTCCCAAGCAGCCCTACCGGGCCCCGATCCACAGGAGCTTCTTCCCCTCTCGAACCTCGAACCTCGAATGGCGAATGGCGAATGATCCCGACCTGGATTACGTGGAAGAACTACTCTCACCGGAGGTGATTGCTGCCGGCGGCTACTTTGACGCCGACGCCGTCTCCCGATTGGTGGCAAAGTGCCGGCGAGGGAAGGGACTGAGCGAACGGGATAACATGGCCTTGGCCGGGGTGCTGTCCACCCAACTGGTCCACCGCCTGTTCGTCGAGGATTTCGCCCCCCGCCCGGTGGCAAACATGGGCGATGTGAAACGCTGTGTGGGAAAGGACATCAGTTTATGAAACGGTGTACCCAATGCATCCTGCCGGAAACCTTTCCGGGGATTCAATTCAATGAAGACGGCGTGTGCAACCGCTGCCTCAGCTACCAGAAGCGACGGGATAAACTTGAGGGACAGAAAAAGAGGCTGCGGGCCAAGTTCGAGCGGATAGTGGCAAACTGTCGGAGAGATGAGGGTTACGAGTGCTTGATGAGTTGGAGCGGGGGTAAGGACAGCACCTATACCCTGACCCTCCTAAAAGAGCAGTTCGGCCTGAAGGTGCTGGCCTTCACTTTTGACAACGGTTTCGTCTCAGAGACAGCCCGGCGCAACATGGAGCGGGTCGCCGAGAACCTGGGTGTGGACTTTATAGCCGTCAAGCCGCGCTTTGATCTCCTGAGGCGCATTTTCGTGGCTTCGACGGAGCGTGACTTCTACCCTCAGAAAGCGTTGGATCGGGCCAGCAACATCTGCACCTCGTGCATGGGCCTGGCCAAAGGAATCGCCCTGCGGATAGCCATCGAAAAGGACATCCCTATTATAGCCTACGGCTGGTCGCCGGGCCAGCTCCCGCTGGCTTCAGCCATCTTCAAGACCAACCCTGACATGATCCGGGCCATGCTTCAGGGCACAGTCGAACCCCTTCAGGTGGTGGTCGGCGACGAGGTCAAGGTCTATTTCCTGACGGAAGAGCACTTTGCGGAGCCGGCCAGGTTTCCCTACAACGTATCGCCTCTGGCCTTTTTGGATTACGACGAGGAGAGAATCTTCGACCGCATTGCGGCCCTGGGTTGGGAGCGGCCCGACGACACCGACCCCAATTCCACCAACTGCCTGCTGAACGCCTTCGCCAACGAAGTGCACCGGCGGCAGATGGGCTACCACCCCTACGTGCTGGAGCTGGCCAACCTGGTACGAGAGGGGTACCTCACCCGCGAAGAGGCGTTGGCCCGGGTGGAGGCGCCGGAGAATCGGCGGATGGTAGAGTTGGTGAGAGCGCGGCTGGGTATCTCCTCCCCTGGTTCCAAGAGATGACACTGGGAGCGCAGTACCATGACCATTGTACTATTTACCGATGAGGCTTTCCTTGATATAATGGAATTTGGAACTTACACTCTACAATGTTCCCAACGCAGCCCGGGTTCCCCGAAGATCTGGGCTGCGCTTTTATAAGGGGAGAATGTACTGAGTAGTCGAGATTGGAGGAAGGAAACCGATGAAGGGCAAGGAACTTACCAGACGGGATTTCATCAAGGGGGCGGCTCTCACAGGTGCCGGTTTGGCGCTGGGCAGCAAGCTGTTGAGCAAACTCAATGCCTTGGCCCAGGGGAAGATCTACCTGCCTTTGATACTCAAGGCTCCGGAACCGCCAGCGCCCCCAACTGCCAGGGTAGTCCACGTGCAGGACAGCAATGCCACTGATTGGAATTTCAGCAGCGGCTACTATTGGGAGCACGTGAATCAGGGTATTGTCAACGATATGGTGGACAGAGGAGTCATGGAATTGACCGGCACTGGTACGGTTGCTGACGCCTGGCAGGCACTGATTCCCAACTATCAAAGCGGTGAAAAAGTAGCTATAAAGGTCAACCTCAACAACTCCTGGGACGGCGGCTGCTACGGCAGCAGCAACCGCATTGATGCCTTGATCGAACCCGTCAATGCCGTCATCAACGGATTGAAGGCAATGGGCGTAGCTGGGGCGGATATTTTGGTCTATGATGCTGTACGGGTTATCCCTTACACCAAATTCAGCAATCGTTGTGTTGACGGAAATGTACGATTCTTTGGCAACTACTCCAACCCTCCTGAATGTCACGAGCGTTCGACCCTCAGTAGCGTCTACATCAATTTCTCTCAGGGTGGCATATCGCCTCAGAGGATCACCGGTGAACTGGTCAATGCCGCACATCTGATCAACATGCCCATCATGAAGAGACATGGATTTGGTGGAGTGACGCTGGGCTTCAAGAATCACCTCGGAACCATCGAGGACCCTAATGGCTTACACCCTTATATCGTATTTAGCAGCAGCCAATACAGTTCTAGTTACAATCCTATGGTAGACATTTACCTCAACATCCACATCCGGGACAAAACGAGGCTCATCATCGGCGATGGGCTGTTTGGCAACTGGCGCAACAACACTGATGAACCGGAGCCCTGGTCAACCTTCGGCGGTGCACCCAACAGCTTGTTCTTTGCCACTGACCCTGTGGCCATTGACTGTGTGATGGCCGATTTCATTCTTGCCGAACGGGACTTAGACAGCCACACTTGGGATTACCTTTCCCTGGCTGCGGAGGCGGGGCTGGGAACTTTTGAGCAGGGTGACCCCTGGGGCGGCGGCTACAATCAGATAGACTATGTGAAGATTTAACTACAAGAACCCGGAGGGGAGCCCAGGACTGCCTTCCACTAATCTTTCAAAAATGACAGGCAGATAGACTCGGCGGGCGTAGGCGGTAGTCCACGCCCGCCTCTCTATGTGCCCTGATCCTGCTTCGATGATCGCTTCGTTCCGCAGAGTACAAGCCCCTTCCAAATGAACTTGATACTATAGGAATTTTCTTTTTGCTCTCCCCGGATGACAAGCCGGGGGATGGGCTGGATTGTCATCCAGCCCCAGCATAAGTGGATAACTTGTTGAACGGGTCACACTCTCATCTACCAGATGATCTTCTCAGCCAACCGAACCTGATAGCAAGAATGGCCGTGACTAAGATCAGCACGGGGGCGAGGCCGATAAGAAGCTGGAGAAGTTCGTCGCTCTCAGTGTAGAGACCATCTGGCAGCGGTGTCCCATTAGGTGCAAGAGTGGGATAGGGCGTGGCAGTGGGGGTAGCCGTGGCCAAAGGAGTGGCCGTTGGCGTGGGAGTAGAAGTGGGCGGAGGAACTGGCATCTGGGCAGGTGAGGCGGACTGGCTGCTGGCACACCAAATCTGATACTGGCCGTTGTCAGGATCGTATATGTGTTCGCGGTCTCTGGTGAACCATGTGGCATAGATTCTGTTGCCTCCTCCAATAGCAATTCGGGGCCATTCCGGAGGGTCCAGGGAGGTAAACACTCTCACCGACGATGACCAAGTCATTCCATTCCAGACGAGGTGTAAAACACTCAGGCTCTCCTCCGAAGGTGAGAGCCCCCCAAGGACCATCAGGTGAACGTTCCCACCGCTGTCCGTGGCCGCGTCATAAGAATCCAAACTCCAATTTGTCCAGTCCTTGGCAACGACTCCGGGTATGGGAAGAGGGGGGGACCAGGATGCACCGTTGTCTATCGAATGTTGATAGAACAGTGTGTTGCCAGCAGGTACTCGCCAGACCACAACAAGCTCGTTCTCCCTGCCAAGGCCCAGGGTAATTTGCTGAGGGGGCCCCCAAACTGATGAGAAAAAAGTCGGTTCCGACCACGTATTCCCTCCATCCAGAGAATGAATGTAGGCGGATGCAACCGGATAACCCTTGCGTGTATACCAATCCTCTCCCTCTTCCCAGACGACGTGAATCCCGTCATGACGGTCGGTTTCAATCTGAGGTTTGACGGAGCCAAAGTCGGAATTGGAGAGGTTTTTAGGGGCCGACCATGTTTTGCCACCATCGGTGGAACGACGGTAGAATATGTCTGAGCAATTTGGGCAGACGGTATTATCTTCAAGCATCACTTGCTCGCTCCAGACCACATGGATGCGCCCTTTACTGTCCACTGCTATGTCGGAGTAGTAGGCGGCCGAACTACTACTGAGGCGATGGTGGATCGTCCACGAAGCGGCGTTCTCTGCACTGCTGGCTGGCGACTGGGTGTAGTAGATCACCGTCTCTCCCCTATACGTGACATGCAACGTGTTATCTTTGTCCACGGCTATCGCCGGACGGATGGTATAGCCCCCTCTCGCAGTGAGAACAATATCCTTGGCTTCTGACCATTTCTGACCATCCCAGGCGCTATGCATAAGAAGATCATTTTGTTCATCATCCACGAGGCGGCCGCTATTCCAGACCACATAGGCGCGTCCGTAGTCATCCACTGTTACATCCGGCCACCACGAACTCACCGTGTTAGTGGAGAGCATCACCGGCTCACTCCAACCGCCCCCTTGAGCTGATATCTGTCTGCCCATTATCAAAGAAAGGCTAAGCAGCAATCCACTTACTAGCGCCAAATTGGTCAGCTCCCGACGAATTCTCTGCTCATCCATCCCGGTCATCTTCCTCCGCCTTTACCCGATAAAGTTCATAGCCTCCGATCGAGGTGCATAACTCATAATGCCGTCCCACTATTTCCGGCTCGTAAAGGTGGGTCCACCGACCGAAGTCCCCGATCAGCAAATACTGAGCGTCATGCTGCCGGAAGTCATAATACTGCGATGGAGGAGGTGCGTCATACCACACGTACTTGATCGCTGCGTCCATTGTCCAGCCAGGTGGGAAATGGCACCGGTACCCTGTCAAGAAGCAAATCTCCGGTTCCCAAGTCTCAATTTGGACTTCAGGTTCCACGTGAGCCTTAATGTAGGCAGCCATGGCCTGGGGGCTAGTATCTTCCTGGCTGGCGACTTCACTGAAACGTGCTTGAAGAGGTCTGAAGATAATTATCGCCAGCAAAGCCAGGAGTGCCAGCTTACCGATTGCAGCAAAGTCACAGCGTCCGATGCGGATCGAACTCCAAAGCTCTCTGACAGGAATGCGAAAGCCATCGGTCACGTCATGGAACAGCCGGGCCACAAAGATAGCAGTAACGGTCAGAGGGAGGAAAGCGTAGCGTGGCCAGCCTACTGAGAGCAAAGTGAACCAGATAAGCCATACTGCTACTACCAGTGCAAGAAACGCCTGACGTAATCCCTCCTTACTACGATGCAGGCTTAGTAGCGTAGTGTACAACCATGCTGGCAAAACCCAAGCGTAAAAGGTGTCCTTACCGGTGAGAAACTTGACACTGTCCAACGCCCGAGGCGATGAGAAGGTCAATATGCCCCGACTCAGGGAACTGGACCACTCCTCCACGTTTTGCTGAGCTAGTCGTTGGCCAGCGGGGAACAGGAATCTCTGACCTACATACCAGGCCACCACACAGCAGATAGCACAGAGCAAAGGCAGCAAAAAGTCAGAGTGAGAGCCCTGACGGTAATAGACCCGGTCCGCAACCCATAGAGCAAGCCAGGCCGGTACCAGCAGCAGGAATTGGTTTTTAGTCAGAATGGCCAGTCCCATCAACACACCGGTCAGAACAAGTTTGCTTTTTGGATGATCGTCTTTTTCTATAGTTTTGAGCCAAATCAAGCTGGCGGCGAGGAAGAAGAGGCCAGCCGGTACCTCTCCCAGCACTTGGCGCCCCCAGCGGAGGAGGTTGATCCCTGGTGAGGAAACGAAGAACAGTAAAGCCACCAGAGCTGTCCTGTGGCCATACAGGCGGAGAGCCAAAGCATAGAAAGCGCAGGTTGTCAGTAAGAGATATATTGCCATCACCACTCGAGCCTGCAAGAGGCCCACCCCAGCGACGTTGAACATGGCGGCAACAGGGAAGAAGACGGTGGGACCCACCGCAGGCCCGAATCCATATAGTCCTTTCAGTGCCAAGGCTTCAGCTGCCAGCAAATGCCACCCTTCATCGAACCAGGTAGAGGGATGGTATTCGAGGTTGTAGAGGGACAGAAACAGAATCGAAGCTGCCAGCACCAAGCCTAGGCAAGCCTTCCACCAAGATGGCCGCTTCCCTCTGAGGTTCGTCTCCATCACTCTTCTCGCTCCTCAACCTTATACAGATCATACTCTCCCGCACCGAGCAGCAATGTACATTCCTCTTCCAGAAATTCTTGAGGATATAGACCTGTCCACTTGGCAAATGGTCCTACAATCAAATACACGGGGCGAAAGGCTTGGAGGTCATACGTGTTTGGAGGGACTGGAACGCCATACCATATCTGTTCCGTATAAGCATTTGTCACTTCGTACGGCGGATGATGATAGGTGTGGTCAGTTAGCAGATCTACCTCCCATTCCCAAGACTCGATTACAACATCATCAGGTACGTTTGTGTTAAGGTAGTGGGCCATTTCCCGTAAACCACTGTCGGGGCTCTGTACAATTTGTTTGACCAGCGGCAGCATCCCCGATAGAATTAACATCACTATCATTCCGCCAACAGCCAAGCGCTTGGGGTCAAATGTCAATCGCCGAGGGCAAACCTGATGATGTTGGTTGATCCAGCTCCACAGGTCCGCCAGTAATCGAGCGGTGAAGATTGTGCTCATCACCGCCGGCACGAACGCGTACCGCATCCAGCCAATAGACAGGAAAACGTACCATCCTAACCAAACAATGGTGAACGCCACTAGAAAGACCTGATAGTGCTCACCTTCTTCTCTTTTCTGCAAGCTTGACCCAATTATGTAAAGCATCCCCGGCAACCCAAAGAGGACGAGCTGAGAACCCAGCAACTGAAAGATAGCACTCATCATCCGCCGGGGAGAGAGATTCAAAAAGTGCATCCTTCCCGCTGATCTCAGTGCCGTGGTCTGCTGCCAGAAACTACCAAATCCTAGGGTGAGGATCTGAATCCCATACCATATTGATACACACAAGCCACTGACCAAAACAGGCACAAGAACGTGGCGGATTTTCGATTAGGACACCTGTCCTAATACCCTAGATTCCCTAATCTGCCTTGCTGAACAGCTCCGGATGGTAGTGCTGAGCCAGGTCAACATATTCTAACACAACGTGCTTGCCACGTCCAATCAGGCCGCTGATCTCTTCTACCGCTGTCCCTCGCTTCAGCAGCAGCTTCACTCGCTCATAGTCCTTCAGATATCGCTCTACACTCTTCAGGCTGTGCCCTGTCTCCCGGGCGATGTCCGGCGGCTCCAGACCCTGCTCGTACAGCCGCACAATCTCTTTCTTGTGCGTCGGGCGGCTGCCCTGGTCCATGCGGTAGCCTTTCAGGGGCAGCAACTCACCGCTCTCCTCTTCCCATTGCCGCACGTACTGCCGCGTGACCTCGTAGGATCTGTTCAAGATGACGCTCAGTTCGGCGATGGTCAGCAATCCGCCCTGCTCTGCGGCCGCCTTGACCATGCGCGCCAACCGTCTCCTATCCCGCGCTTTGGCCACCGCCTGGGTCTTGCTTTTCGGCGTCTTCTTGTCGGTGCGGGTCTGCAGATCGGCTCGCGTCACAAAAGGCAGCTTCACCGTCACCGTCTTGTACTCCTCGGTGCGCTTTCCCGGCTCGGCTTTCTTCCCCTCGTCCGCCGTGCAGGTCCAGATCAGCGTGCCGCTGCCTACCCCCTCTGTGGATGGATGAAACTCCTCCATCAGCCCCATCACGTCCTCGACCAGCAATTGCAGGATGCGCCGCCCACCCAGCAAGCCATACTCTGTCTCTAGCAGATGCATCAAGGCGCTCTCGAAGGTCCGTTTCTCGATGCTGGCATACGGATTCACCCGGCTCATCTCCTCACCTCCCCCCCTTTTTCCCCTTCAGAGGGAGTCTGCCGGGCGCTCACCCGCGCCAATTCCTCTTCCAGTTTCTCCCGCCGGTGCGACTTGGCCATCGCCGCCTCGTACACCCCAAGGTATTCCTTCACCAACCGCACCGACGACCGGGTCAGGAAGGCGGTCTCCTCCACCGACATCCCCTGCCGATGCAGCGTCACCACCCGCAGAAAGGTGCTTATGTAGCGCTTGATGGCCTGCGGCGAATGGTGCATCCACCGGGCGA